>JBGSQJ010000295.1:0-8680 GCA_041738165.1 Bdellovibrionales bacterium | reverse complement strand
CCATTTCAAAAAACTGCACCGGAATTCGGCAGACCAAATGAAAACCGACGAATACGAGCACGAATAAACAAGCCCCAACAAAGAAATACGACTGAAACGAAACCCCAATAAAAAAACTGAGCAGCATCAAGGCCCAAAACTTAGGTCTTCTTAAAACGAATTGTTCGCGCAACAACAACGCCAGCCAAGGCGCCCATAAAAACTGATTTAAAAATCCGTCTTGGCGAAAGGGAGCAAATAAAATTGAGCTCCAAAAAACCGCCAGCATCAATAAGAGCCTCACCCAGACATTTGAGCTCTCACGCCTAAACAATAGGTAAACACCAAGAGCCTGAAGCCACCCCACAACAAAGTGAAACCAATTGAACGCGAGCCATTCAGAATCAAATAGGTTCCAAAGGCCCAGGCCCAAAATGGTCTGAATGGGATCAAAAAAACGCATTTGCGCAGCCAGCGGGGCAAACGCTTCACCAAACCTAGAAAAGAAATTGAAAATAGGCAGATGGCCATTAGAGAGTTCAGAAAAATAAAATGTAAACGCCGGATAGTTCCAAACAATGTTGTCGTGAACAAGGCTGCGGCTTCCAGATAGCATGGGCCACAAGAAAATCACTTGAGCGAGAAGCACACTGAAAATCAGTAATACCTCTCGCCCCACCATTTTACTCAATGAGAATAGAATTTACGAATTTGCTCGACCACTAGGCTCACTTGGTCTGTGGTCAAATATTGGTTGATCGGCAATGACAAAATCCGCTTCATCTGCCGCTCGGTCACCGGCAAATCGCCCATCTTGCAATCTAGGTCTTTGGCCGCTCTCTGAAGGTGAATGGGAATCGGATAGTGAATCTTTGTGTCGATGCCCTCGCTCAAGAGCTTTTTTTGAAGCTCGTCGCGCTGATCGCATTGAATCACAAAGACATGGTAAGTGTGAAATTCATCCGACTTTTCAACCGGCGTTTGCACCACATCCTTTAATCCCTCGATATAGACCTTAGCCAATTCACGCCGTTTTTCGATCACGGCAGGAAGCGAGCGCAACCTCGGTAGCAAAATCGCCGCCTGAACCGTATCTAAGCGCGAGTTATAGCCCCAAAAATCAATCTCTTCACGATTTCGCATGCCATGATTGCGCCACATCTTAAGTTTTCGAGCGGTTTCATCATTGTTTGTGGTCAAAATCCCGGCATCACCAACGGCGTTTAGATTCTTTAATGGGTGCAAACTAAACGAGCCTATCTCGCCGCCAGCTCCCGCCTTGATTCCGCCGCTCACCGCCATCACGGCTTGAGCCGCATCTTCAAGAACTGGGATTCCGTGCTTTTTGGCAATATTCAAGATTTCTGGCATTCGAGCGCAGCGACCCGTTAAGTGAACCGGCATAATCGCCTTGGTCTTTTTGGTGATCGCTTTTTCGAGCGACTTTGGATCCATGTTTTGATCCTCAGCCACATCACAAAAAACGGGCGTTGCTCCAATCAAGGCAATGCTTGAGGCCGACGAAATCCAAGAGTTCGAGCAGGTGATCACCTCGTCGCCCGGACCAACGCCGAGCTCACGAAGTGCGATGATCAATGAATCTGTGCCGTTGGCAACACCGATGGCATGCTTCACGCCGCAAAGCCTGGCAAACTCCTCTTCAAACTCGGTCACTTCTTTGCCAAGAATGAAATCTCCGCGCTGCATGACGGCCTCGAGAGCCGCCATGGTTTCTGCTTTTGAATCTTCAAACTGCTTCGTAAAGTTCACATAGGGAACACGCAGATTGGACATATCGCTTAGCCTCTTGCTTCTTTCTCTTAATGCTTTTTCGTTGTGAAGTACTCTTGCACTTTTTTAATGCAAAAATCTTGCTCTTCACGGCTCAAATGTTGATCGACCGGCAAGCTCACAATTCGGCGAGCCTGCTTGTCTGTCACAGGAAAATCACCAGCCTTGTAGCCAAGGTGCTTAAGCCCTTCTTGTTGATATAGAGGAATCGGATAGTGAACTTTGGCTTCAATGCCCGCATCCACTAAGTACTTGAGCAGTGAATCGCGAACTTTCTCGTCGACTTCAAACATGTAGAGGTGAAAACACTGCTTCACATAATCGCGGCGAGGAGCAATCTGAACGAGGCCATCCATCTTGTTGAAAGCGGCATCGTAATAAGCTGCATTTTCACGGCGCTTGCGAGTGATCTCTTCAGTTTGCGGAATCAACCAATTGCCCACAATGGCTTGAAGTGAATCAAGCCTTGAGTTGTAACCAAAAGTCGAAATCTCATCGCGATTTTTCAAACCATGATTGCGAAGAAGTCTGAGTTTTTTATCCATGTCGGCATCGTTCGTTACAATCACGCCGCCATCTGACCAAACGTTCAGATTCTTTAAGGGGTGAAGGCTAAAACCACCGGCCGACCCAAAAGTTCCGCAGTTGGTGCCTTTGTAATTACAAAGAATCGACTGACAAGCATCTTCTACCACAGGGATTCCGTACTTTTTAGAAACGTACATGACTTGATCCATCTCAACAGGCTCACCCGTAAAATGAACGGGCATAATGGCCTTAGTCTTTTTGGTGATCGCTTTTTCAAGAAGCTCGGCATCCATCACATAGTAAGGAGTCGCATCGATGAACTTATTGACCGCGCCGATCTCATTGATCGCGCCGGCTGTGGCGATAAATGTGTTGGCCGCTGTGATCACTTCGTCGCCGTGCCCAACACCGAGTGCTTTGAGCGGCAACTTCAAGGCGTCTGTTCCTGAGGCCACACCGATCGCATATTTGGTGCCGATGAGCTTAGCGAATTTTCCTTCAAATTCAGCCACCTGTGGGCCAAGAGTGAATTCTCCAGTTTTTAAGAGTTCCCGAATACCTTCAAAAATGGGCTCAGGGTTAGCAAATTGCTGTTGCAAATACGAATAGCGTACTTTCATTTTCATTCTCCGGTTTTAGTTTTCGAGGTTAAGTTCTTTCATACGTTTAATGTTGTAATAGACTGACTTATCAAGAGCGTCAGGAAGCTTTCCGTCTCGATAAGCATCCACTATCGACTTGATCGCATCTTCAATTGTGTATTCAGGTTTGAAGCCCACTTCGCGCTCGACTTTGTCTGAATTCACGCGGTAAGAGCGCAAATCGTGAGTCGGCTCCACCACAATTTCAACAGCGGGGTCATTGACCACGTCTTTGACCATACCGGCAATATCAGCCACTGAACGGTTTTGAAATCCCACATTGAAAATCTTTTGATGAATCTGCTCTTTAGGTGCTGCCAAAAAGGTCGAATAGGCGCGAATCATATCTCGCACATTCAAATTGGGCCGCAATTGCTCACCGCCATGAACGGTGATTTTTTTCTTTATAAGCGCATGAATAGTTAGAATATTGACGGTCAAATCGAGGCGCTGGCGCGGGGCATACCCACACACGGTCGCTGGCCGAATCACCGACCACTCAACCGGGCCCATGTCTTCTTTTTTAAGGTCTTCTTCGCACATCAATTTGAATTTCGAATAGTCTGTTAACGGCTCACAAGACTCCTCTTCGGTCACTTTCGGAACATCTTTGACGCCATAAACGCTCGAGCTCGAAGCATAAATAAAGCGCTTCACCTTCTCATTCTTTACGGTTTTCATGATGTCAGCAAAGCAATCGTAGTTGATCGATTTGCCTAAGTTTGGCTGCATTTCGAAACTTGGATCATTTGAGATGCACGCCAAGTGAAGAACGGCATCTTGACCCTTGAACGCCTCTTGCAAAGCTTTCGGATCGCGAATGTCACCTTTGACCCGCTTCAATTTTGGATGATCGTTAAATCCTGGATAGACATTTTCGCCGTACCAAAACAGGTCCAGCACAGTGACGTCGTACCCTTTGTCTATCAAGTGTGGAACAAGTGCGCTCCCCACGTATCCGCCGCCGCCTGTGATGGCAACTTTTGGAAATTTTAGCTCGGCCAATGGATCCTCCCTACATAAGAGTTTTAAGAACCTAAATATTTAAACCAATCCTTTGTCGCTTCAGCAATCGAACCGGGCTCCCATAATGGAGCGTCTTTCCAGCGGTTCATCTCTTCTCGCATAACGGCGACGCCTTCTGCGAAAGTCACCTTGGCTTTCCAGCCAAGAAGTTTTTCAATTTTTCTAACATCCGCAAACGTCACATCTGGTTCACCGGGCCGCTTGGGAATATTGACTACGTCTTTGACTCCCAAAAGCCGAACCAATTCATTCACGCTGTAAGTGCCGCCGCTCCCCACATTCATCACTTCGCCCACTAAATCTGAGTCGACCGCGCGGATAAGCGAGTCCACCGCGTCGCTGACAAATGTGAAATCCCGAGTTTGAGTTCCATCACCCACAATCGTCAAGGGTTTGCCGTGGGCCATCTGCGACAAGAAAACGCCAAAAACGGCGCCGTAAGTGCCCGAAGTTCGCGCTCTGGGGCCATAGACATTAAAGAACCTCACCGATACGGCCGGAAGCTTGTAGGTTTGAGCCCAATGCCGAACGTACCATTCACCCAAATATTTGGTCAGAGCATAGGGGTACATGGGCCGAATTTCTGAGGTTTCAGGGGTTGGAACCTCATCAGGGATTCCGTAACAGCTTGAAGACGCCGTGTAGACCATTCGTTTAATGCCAGCCGCTCTGGCCGATTCGAGTACGGCGATTGTGCCATCGACATTGGAGCGATGATACTCATAGGGCTCAACGATTGAAGGCACAATGTCGGCTCTTGCTGCCAAATGAAAAACCCAATCGATCCCTTTAAAATGCGCTTCAATATCTTCGCGCCGGCCAATATCGGCCTCGACGAACTTGAAGTTAGACTTAGACTCCAGCTGAGCGATATTTGACCGCCGTCCAACAGAGAGATTGTCGAGCACAGTCACATCGTGCCCTTCGTTCACCAACCGTTCAGCCAAATGGCTACCGACAAAACCGGCACCACCCGTCACCAATGCTCGAGCCATCGCATGCACCCTTCTGCTTAAGAATTTAAATGCCAGTGATACTGAATACTTCCTCGCTTGACAATCTTTACCGTTTTCGATTTTCTGTCGTCTTATGAGCGAAAAACCAATTGAAGATCCACGTTTCTTAAACAAAACTTTCTCAGATGAGTCCGTTTCGAGTTACCTAAACGACTACGGCAAGATGCTCTCGCAAGTGCTTGAACATATTGATGCTAAGGCGCTTGACGCAGCTTCCCAGTTGCTCCTTAAGGTGAGGCAAACTGGCGGCCGAGTCTTTGCCGCCGGAAATGGTGGATCTGCCGCTATTTCTGAGCACTTAAGCTGCGACTGGCAAAAGGGCGTTCACGTGCACGGGCAAAACCCATTAAAGGTTCAATGCCTCACGTCGAACTCGGCTTTGCTCACCGCCATTGCAAATGACTATGGCTACGACAAATCCTTTGCTTTTCAGCTCGAATTGGCCGCGCTGACGCCAGAAGATTGTGTGCTTCTGATTTCATCTTCTGGAAATAGCAAAAATATTATTGAGGCGGCGAAGTATGCCCGCTCCAAAGGCACAAAAGTAATCGGAATGAGTGGATTTGGCGGCGGAAAACTCAAAGAGTTGGCCGATATTTCACTTTTTGTGCCTTTTGAAAATTACGGGCTGGTCGAAGATGCCCACCAAGTGCTAATGCACGTATTGGCTCAATTTCACGATATTTCTTTTCGTAAAAGGATATAAACTAGCATGAAAAATTATCAGATCACTGTGGTGATGCCCGCTCTCAATGAAGAGGCCAATTTAGAACGAGCGGTGACCGAAACGGCCGAAGCTTTTCAAACACTCGGTATCAATGGTGAGATCGTACTCATCAATGACGGTAGCCAAGACAAGACGGCTGAGATCGCCAACGGTTTGAAACAGCGCTATGAGTTTTTGCAGGTGATCCACCACGCCAAGCCCAGCGGAATCGGCGGTTCTTTTTGGGAAGGCGGCCTAAAAGCCAATGGCGACGTGGTCACCATGCTTCCCGGTGATGGCGAAAATGACCCCATTGAAATTTTGCGCTATTTGCCGCTTATGAAACAAGTCGATATCGTCGTTCCCTTTGTTTACAACATCGAGGTTCGAGGACGCCGAAGAAGATGGGTTTCGAGACTTTACAAAGCCATCATCAATCTTTCGTTCGGGATGCTGCTCAACTACATGAACGGAACCGTCATGTACCGCCGAACCGTGCTGCAAAGTTTAGATCTTCGCGCACGAGGCTTCTTTTACCAAACTGAGCTGTTGATCAAAGCGATTCGCATGGGCTATTTGTATGCCGAAGTTCCTTACGCACTTGGAACTCGCTCATCAGGAAAGTCGAAGGCCCTTACTTTTAAATCACTCTTTAAACTCTCTCGAGACTATTTACGGACGGTGTACAGTGTCTACTACGCAAATCGAAAACGACGCCCGCAGTATCCAAGCGAATCGATCACAGGTCAGCGCCGAACCCACTTTATCGCGCAAGGACTCTAAAATGACCGACATCAATGTCAAAGACCTCTATGGTCGAATGCTACGCATTCGAAGGGCCGAGCAAGAAATTGCTAAACGCTACTCTGAAGAGCAAATGCGCTGCCCTGTTCATTTGAGCATTGGCCAAGAAGGCGCCGCTGTTGGCGTGGCTATGTCACTTGAACCCAAAGATCTGATGGTGAGTACCCATCGAGCGCACGCCCATTACTTGGCTAAGGGCGGTCGGTTGACTGGCCTCATTTGCGAGCTTTACGGCAAAGCCGATGGCTGCGCTAGAGGCCAAGGCGGCTCTATGCATTTGGTCGATTGGAATGTGAACTTTGCAGCGAGCACGTCGATCGTGGGCGGAACCATCCCTGTGGGTGTGGGCCTCGCGTTCGGAAGCTTTTTGAAAAAAGAAAAACAAGTCACGGCCGTTTGTATTGGTGACGCCGCCATCGAAGAAGGCGTGTTTCATGAAGCCGCCAACTTTGCCTCGCTTCACAAATTGCCCGTGTTGTTCGTTAGCGAAAATAATCTTTATTCTTGCTACACTCATTTGAACGATCGTCAGCCGCAGCGCCCCCTTACCGACATCGCCCACGGCCACGGCATGAGACACCTCACTTTAGACGGCAACGATTGCAGATCTATCGTTGGTGAAGTTCGCCCACTGGTTGAGAGCATTCGCCGCGGCGAAGGCCCGGCCTTTTTAGAATTACAAACCTATCGACAACTCGAGCATTGCGGCCCCAACAACGACGATCATCTTGGCTACCGAGGCGCCGATGAGATTTCATCTTGGATTGACCAAGACCCTCTCAATATCGTGCAAAGGCAGCTTGAAGTTTCAAACGAATGGACTCCTGAGTTTGTTGCTGAAATCGAAGCCAAGGTAACCAGAGAAGTGCAAGAGGCCTTTGAATTCGCGACCAAGGCGCCCTTCCCGACCAGAGAAGAATTAGGAGCGTACATTTATGCGAGTCATTAAATTTGTTGAAGCCATTCGAGAGGCCACTGATCAGCTTTTAGCCGCAGATAAATCAGTTTACATGATTGGCGAGGGCGTGCCCGACCCAAAAAGTATTTTTGGAACTACGGCCAACCTCAAAGAAAAGTATCCAGATCAAGTTTTTGATATGCCCATCGCCGAAAACGGCCTCACCGGAGTGGCCATTGGTTCGGCCCTTAATGGCATGAAACCCATTATGGTTCATCAACGCATGGACTTCACCCTCTACGCCATGGACCAAATCGTCAACAATGCGGCCAAATGGTACAGTATGTTCGGCGGGCAAAAGTCGGTTCCACTTGTCGTACGAATGATCATTGGCCGAGGCTGGGGTCAGGGCAATCAACACTCACAAAACTTAGAGATGCTTTACTCTCATATTCCAGGTCTTAAGGTTGTGAGCCCTAGCAGTGCTTACGCCGCAAAAGGTTTGCTGGCTGATGCCGTTAATGACCCGAACCCTGTGATCTTTATTGAACACCGCTGGCTTCACAACACCACGTCTGATGTACCCGAAGAGCTCTACACTGTGCCCATCGGCAAAGCGCGAACCGCGCTTAAAGGCAATGACATCACGATTGTATGCTGGTCTTACGCGAATCTTGAGGTCATGAAGGCTTGTGAATTCTTAACTAATCAAGGCCTCTCACCAGAAGTGATCGATATGCAGACTCTTCGTCCGATGGATCTACCTGCGGTTAAAGAATCTGTTCGCAAAACGGGCCGCCTTTTGGTCGTCGATGACGCTTGGAAATTTGGCAGCTTGGCTGGCGAAATTATCGCTTCAATCGCCGAAGATGATTCGATCCAGCTCAAGAGCAACCCAAGAAGACTCACTTACCCTGACTTCCCATCGCCCTCGACTCATGCCCTGGCCAAATACTATTACAACGGCCCTCATGAAATTGTGAAAATGGTTGGCGAAGTGATGAAGAAAGAGCTCAAGCTCGATGAAGTGATGCACTACCAAGCCGCACGAACTCACGATGTCCCCGATCAGAATTTCAAGGGGCCGTTTTAAGTGGATCTTGAACCTGCGATAGAAGTGGGTCTTTGCCTTTTTGCGATTATGTTTCTCGCCCAGATCGCCCTTGGCTGGATTCATAGACCACAAAGCGAAGACAAGGCTGTTATTGTTCTCTTTGTAGTTGTTCCGTTTTTGCTCTTTTTAGTCGGGTTGATGACTCAGTTTTTTGGACTTGTTTCGGTTTCGACAGGA
>JBGSQJ010000261.1:0-3921 GCA_041738165.1 Bdellovibrionales bacterium | reverse complement strand
GCGCGATGTACTCGGTTCCCAAAGTGTCGGCGTACTTGAGCAAGCCACCTCTAAATGGCGGAAACCCAGTTCCCATAATCATAGCCAAATCTACATCCTGAGGCGAACTGACTATGCGATCTTCAACTAGCGCTAGCGCCGCTTCGTTGATCATTTGAAAAACTCCGCGTTCAAGACACTCTTTCTCAGTCAACGGGTTTGACGGCGACTTTAGCCCCAACTCTTTATAGATATCGGGGTCCACACCCACCTGCTTGCCACTGTCATCGTAGATGTAAAAACCGCGCCCGCTTTTTTTGCCGAGGCGTTTTGAATCATTCAGCGGTTCAATCAGCTTTGGAACTTCGATGCGCTCACCTAGCGACTTATGAAAAATCTTAACGACCTTAATGCAAACATCTAAGCCCACCTCATCCATAAGCCTGAATGGGCCCATGGGCATACCAAACTTATTTGTGTAGTAGCGATCGACTGTGGCGACTTCCATTCCATCTTGCAGAATGAACATCGCTTCAATCATATAGGGCATCAACAACCGATTGACCAAAAACCCTGGACCATCTTTAACAACCACAGGAGTCTTGCCCATTTTTTTAGAAAGCTCAAATATAGTCGTCACCGCTTCATCGCTGGTCTTAGGGCCACGAATCACTTCAACCAGCGGCATTTTATCCACCGGATTGAAAAAGTGCATGCCTAAGAAATTCTCAGGGTGCGGATGCGCATCAGCCATTTCGGTGACACTCAAAGAGGAAGTGTTGGTCGCAATGATCGCATCTTGCCGGCAATGCTTAGCCGTTTCTGAGATGACTTTCTTCTTAACGTTCATATCTTCAACGATGGCTTCGACAACCACATCCATTTGCTTAAAGCCCGCATAGTCTAGGCCGCCCGTAATCAGCGACATCTTGGCCTCATACTGATGAGGAGTGAGGCGGCGACGCTTAACAAATTTCGCAAAAATCTCACTGGCATGCCTGAGCCCAAGGGCCAAAGCATCGTTATTTAAGTCTTTCATACGAACCGCAACGCCTTTATCAGCGGCAACTTGAGCGATTCCGCCGCCCATTGTTCCGGCCCCCAAAACCGCCATATGAGAAACCGGCTTGGCTTTGACATTCGCATTGTCTACGCCTGTTTGTTTTTTTACCGACTCCATCATGTAGAACAGACCAATTAAATTTTTAGAAACTTCCGTCACCGCCACTTCTAAAAACCCTTGGGCTTCTACATCTAACGCGCGTTCGCGATTGGTGTAACCGTAGGTTTTTTGAATGACGTCAATCGCCTTAAGAGGTGCCGGGTAAAACCCTTTTGTTTGCTTCAAAACCGTTTTGCGCGCCTGAGAGAAAACCACAGGTCGCCCCAAAAATGAGTCAAGAGCCTTAGCCATAAGGCCTTGAGCTTGAAACATCTTGCGGCGTTTTCTTGCACCTCCGTCGATTTTCTCACGTGCAAACTTCAGCGCGCGCGCCTCGAGTTGCTCTTTAGGCACACAAGCGTCGACGAGGCCCAACTTTTCAGCTTTTCTGCCGTCCACTGATTTGCCCGCCAAAATGATATCAAGCGAGGCGGCAAGACCAATCGTACGCGGAAGCCTTACACACCCTCCAAACCCAGGAATGATTCCAAGTTTGACTTCAGGCAGACCAATCTTGGTGTCTGAACTATCTGAACAAATGCGGTAATCGCAAGCGAGCACGAGCTCACATCCGCCGCCCAAACAAGCGCCGTTAATGGCGGCCACTGTCACCTGAGGTAAGTCTTCAAGAGCGCTCAAAATGGCGTGAGCTTCGCTCAAAACCCGATTGAATTCTTCTTTTGTATTTATTTTTTGAATCTCTTCAATATCCGCGCCGGCTATAAAAATTTTAGACTTTCGAGAAATCAACACAACGGCTTTAAACGAGGAGCCGCGCAGCTCTTCAATAACTTCTTTTAAACGAGACATCACCGGAGTTGAGAGCTTGTTGACCTTTTCGCCAACGAGGTCCCATTCTAAAAGAGCAATATCGCCTTTTGGTACAATTCGAAGACTTTCTTGGATGCTCATAAAATCTAAGCCTCTCTTTCTATGATGATCGAACCACCTTGGCCGCCACCGATACAAAGTGTCGCCAGGCCAAATTGCACATTGCTGCGTCTTTTCATTTCTTTCATAAGAGTGATCACTAAGCGAGTTCCGGTCGCCCCAACGGGGTGGCCAAGCGCAATCGCTCCGCCATTCACATTCAATATCGACGGATCCACCGCGCCCACTTTCTCGGCCAACCCCAACTTGTTCTTGGCGAATTCGTCACTGTCCATAGCCTTCATACAGCCGAGCACTTGTGCGGCAAACGCTTCATTGAGTTCGATGAGCCCCATATCCTTCAATCTGAGCCCAGCCCGCTTGAGCGCGACGGGCGTTGAATAAACGGGCCCCAGACCCATACGTTCAGGTTCAAGACCAGCAAAGGCATAGCTTCGAATACTTGCGATTGGTGTATGACCAAGCTCTTTGGCTCTGGCTCGGCTCATCAGTATCACCGCGGCCGCACCGTCGGTAATGGGGCACGCGTTGCCAACTGTTATCGTGCCATACTTTCGATCAAAAAACGGTTTCAGCTTGGCCAATTGCTCAAGCGTTTGCTCGGCCCGTGGGCCTATGTCTTCGGCCAAATACTCTTTGAACTTTGGAGGTAAAAACACAGGCGTAAGTTCTTCGCCAAGATGGCCGTTCTTTTGCGCTGCCACAGCTTTTTGATGGCTGAGTAATGCGAAGGCATCTTGCTCTTCTCGCGTCAGTCCAAAATCTTTTGCAATGATCTCTGCTGTTTGCCCCATGTTGATTCCCACAAACGGATCAGTGAGCCCCTCCATGATCGAAATTCTCGGTTTATAGGGGGTAGGAGCTAGCGGAGAGGTGAACATCAATTCAAAGACTTGTTTAAAATCGGCCTTAAGGAGTCCGCCAATGGCTGCCAACTGCTGGCTCGGTTTTCTTGCACCCATCAATTTTTGAAACGCCTTAACGAATGGCCGACTCATCATCAACGGCGATTGAGACATGTTCTCGGTTCCACCCGCAATCACCACGTCACAAGTACCTGACTTGATTCGCTCAAATCCGGTCGCGATGCTCTCTAAGGCCGATGCGCAATTTCGATGCACCGTAAACGCCGGGGTTTTGAGGGGCACACCCGCTCTCAGTGCGACCACTCTAGAAATATTGACCGCATCAGGCGGGCTACCGGTGTTGCCTATAATGACTTCATCTATATGGTTCACATCTAAATTGGCGCGCTGAATGGCTTCTGCGACGGCGGTTCGCCCGAGTTCGACTGGGTGAACCTCTTTGAGTTTGGTATCGGCTTTAGCAAAAGGTGTGCGAACGCCTTCGACGATGACGACGTCTCGATCATTGGCCATAGTTGAAAACTCCTTGTGGTGTAACGCCCTCAACTTTGCCGCGAGGGGCCCGCTTAAGTCAACTTTTCCAGGCCCCCTGTCAGTTAAAAAACATATGTTTTTTTGATAACTTAAGGCCACCCTGCGCCATTGACTTAAGGCGATCTAGTTCCTAATCTTTTTGAGTACCGGGCAGGTCAGTTGGACCTCGCCTTTAGTGCGCCGTGAATCCGAGAAAGGACACCTGCAGCCATGGGTCAACATCTAAGAATGGATCCAAAAACGATCGACAAAGAGGCTCTCGACTACCACTCCAAAGGTAAGCCCGGCAAAGTCGATGTGCAATCAAGCAAGGACTGCAGCACCGAGTACTTGCTTTCGCTAGCCTACTCGCCCGGCGTGGCCGCCCCTTGCAAAGAAATCGCCAAAGACGACAGCAAAGTCTACGACTACACGACCAAAGGCAACTTAGTTGCGGTGATTTCAAATGGCACTGCCGTTTTGGGTCTTGGCAATATTGGACCTCATGCT
>JBGSQJ010000249.1:0-4401 GCA_041738165.1 Bdellovibrionales bacterium | reverse complement strand
GCGGTGCGTCCCGGTTTCGGAACCTGGCACCTATTTTAAAAAACTTCGACGTCTCCTGAGACAGTTTCAAGCGACAAAGTGCCTTTTGCCGCAGAATTCTTGAGGTTAAAGTCGAGAATCCATTTTGATTCATCATCAATTTTATTGCCGGCGTATTCAAGATCGCCAGACACAGTATCGAAACGCAATTTCATGGATGGTCCATTTGGATAACGAACTTTTGTGTCGCCAGAAACAGATCCGACTCCCACATCTGCGTCAGCAGTTGCGAGCTCAAGATTCAGGTCCCCGCTGACTGAATTGAACCGCGCTTTTTCTACGTTTGAAAAGCTTAAAAGTGCGTCACCTGACACGGTTTCAACCTTGGCCTCGCGTACGCTTAACGCCTTGCCCTCGGTGTCGCCAGAAACTGTGGTGATTCTCAAATAGTTCTTTGGCGACTCAGTCAACATCACATCGCCAGATACGGTTTGGAGCGCCAAATGCTGTGCCGATTTTGGTACCGACAACTGCGCCTTCAAATCTTTGTATTGAAAGTTCATATTCCACAAATTCGGATTTGAGTGATGGTTGGCTTTGGCTTCATCCGCCGGTTCAAATTCCAAAACCTCAACAATGAGCACGCCATTTTTTTTAGTGCCTCTGATTTTGATCTCAGGGAGCTCATTTTTGGTCGCAAGACCGGTCAATTTTAAATGCACCTGATCGTCTGCAGACGGCACCAGCTCGACATCGGCACTGACCGTACTGAGCTCAATCTTGCTCACTAGCTCCATGTTATAGGTTTCACTCAGTTCAATGGGAATCATATCTCCGGATTGAATGGCCTTGGACTTCATTGCGAGAAATGGATTTTGGCCCTCTTTAACCGCTATAGCCCCTAGACTGATCGAGCAGACTGCGAACGAAACAACCGTTAGAACCAAGGTACTTGCAAATATGTTTCTGAATTTCATCACTTAACCCCTTTCATTTGATTTTGAACGACTCGAACATTCCAGCGCAGATAGTTTAAAAGTAAATTGAGACAGACTTTCGAAATGATCCAGAACAACATGCCCAACATAACCACGATTCCCAAAACCCCGAGCAATCCCGAAAATCCCGCAATCGCACCAAGCGGAGCAAAGGGCACCATATGAAGATGTGTAAACAAACTCCCCCCAACGGCCAGAGTCACGAGCCCCAATGAGCCAACGGTTGTCCATCCGGCAAAGAGCAAGCTGACGATAATTACGAGGGGCCCAATGACAAAGAAGAAATTCAAGGGAGCAAGTGCCAGCACGGCCAGTACAGCGCCTGAGGTGAGTTTGAGTTTTCCACCGAGGCTTGGATGCTCATGGGCCTGTTCAATCTTCGACTGTGCCAGAAGTGTTTGCGCCAGAATCTTAGGGTCACCTAACCCCGAAATAATCGACTCGAGTTTTCGCCCCGAGGCCAATGCCTCGCGAAAAAACTCCTCTTGGTCGCGAAGAATGTCCTGACGCTCTTTGAGCTGTAGCGGCGCGAGCGCGGCTTCAAGTTCAGAGAGAAACTGTTTTTGATCCATCTTTTTCAGCCTTTCCTTTTAGTAAGTGATCAACACTTTTGACAAATTCGGACCAATCCCGAATCTGAGTGTCTATGTGTTTTCGCCCCTCTTTTGTCATTCGATAATATTTGCGCGGAGGTCCCTCAGAAGACTCCTGCAAGTAAGACTCAACGAGTCCTTCTTGAGTGAGTCTACGTAAGATCGGATACACCGTACCCTCTGAAATCGGCACGTGATTCGAAATGGTCTCGACAAGTTCATATCCATAACGATCTTTATTACGGACAAGCGAGAGGATGCACATTTCGATTACGCCTTTATGGAATTGAGTGTTCACCGTCTATCTCCGTTCGTGAGAGCAATGTGACAGCCAATACCATGCTTTGCAAGCTACCTTGCGTCACATAGTAGTAAGGGGCCTGGTTCCGAAACCGGGGCGCGGTGCGTCCCGGTTTCGGAACCTGGCACCTTATCACGGAAGTTTTACGCCCGTCTTTTCAACCACTTGGTACACTTTGGAGCGAGCCGGAGCTTCAGACTTGAAGACTTGTTTGAGCGCTGGAGACTCATACTCGCCTGATGTCATTACGAAATCGGCGCCGTATTTTCGGGCCAGCTTAACAAGCTCCGTGGCGGATCGGTTTTGATAGCATCGGCTCAAAGTCTTGGGGTGAAACCTGGTTTCATTCGGTTTCAATTTGCACCCAAGGTCCTCGACTCGATTTTTCCACTCCACTATGTCCGGCGCAAGCTGCGGAAATTTCTTGTACGTGGCTATTTGTGCCCGCTCAGCGAGAACCGAAAAGTATCGATCGCTCGGATCCGTCACAAACAAAGCGGCGGGATTTGTGTTAATGCGAATCCAAGAGTAGGAGTCGTGATCGAGTCGCTTCCAAGTGGAACTCAAATCGGCAAAATTGAAATAGGCCAAGTATCCAGCAAAGGCGAGTGAGAGTGCAATGGCCACAGTTGGAATTTGAGCTCCAAGTTGGCGCAGCCAAGAGCCCCCGAGCCACGCGCTCAATGCGAGACCACCAACGATTGGCAACATCACATCGGGAACACGAAAAGGGTAAAGATTCAACGCCCAGAGTGCTTCCAATTTCCATGCGACAATGCCACTTAAAAACAAAAAGGCGTTGAGCGCAAAAAACACGCGCAGCTCTCGCAAATAACGAATCTGAGAACTCTTGAGTTTCAAAAGCGCAATGGCAAAAACCATCATTAGTGCGGCAACGCGCAAAGCGCTCCACGAGCCGGGCCACAAATGATGCGCCAGTCTCATATGAACCGAGATAGAATTGGCTAGCGATGCCGCTTGAGGGTCGCCTGCATGTTTAAAAAAGGAGTAGGCAAAAGCGAGAGCGTTACCCGCGCCAACCATAAACAAAAGGGCTCCGGTCATAAGTTGAATCTTGTTTTTTCTAAAATCGAGCTTCGCCGTGATCAAGAATGTGGCCGCCAGCAAACATGTGAAATAAAAACCCACCAGCAGGTGAAACGAGCAAGCCAGGCCCAATGCAAATGCGCTCCAGCGCCACCGATTTTGGATGAAGCCAAGGACCGAAAACAAGCAGAAGAAATAGGCAAAGGCTTTGGTGTCAAACTCATCGAGCCACCATTCGCCCGCAGTTAAAAATGGAACGACCGCATGCAGAGTTAAAAAAATGGCCAGGGTCCAATACGGAATTTTAAAGAGGCGAAAGAACTCTACTATGAGATAAGAAAAGGCCCCATACACCAGTAGGCGCCCGGCAAAGAAAATGAATTCAATGCTTGTTTGTTTGTAGACCTGACCGGCTAGAACATTGAACAAATCTCTGTAACCAATTGCGGCGTGCAGGTACCAGTCGTGCGGAACCCAATTTGAATCCATCTGTGCCCGGGCATAGGGCAAGACATCGGACCAGTTGCCATCTATCCGAAACAAATGAGCGCAAATGAGCCATGAAAAAGTAAATATGTAGGCCCAGCTGGCGCGATTCAAAAAAGCCATCGTTGAACCTTAGGCGCAAAAGACAAACCTCGAACCGTGAGCAAGCTAAGAGTAAAAACAAGGGCGCCAATAATCAATGCGACCAAAAGATTTGGCCCCAATTACGACACCGCTCAGCCATTTTAGAAAAAGCACGTGAATCAGGTAGGCACCAAAAACCCATTGTCCCCAATTGGCCAACGCAAAATGACCGGTTGAGAATTTTTGAAAAACTAAAAATATTCCTGGGGCATAAAACAAGAGCCCGAATGACATATCGAGGCCCCTTTGGGGAGTGGTCGCAAAATAGAAAGACTCGGCTAAATGAAGCGCCAACCCGAAGGCCAGCAATGCCAGGGCATTTTTCTGGCACCACATAGCCAGTGGCCCACGAGCTTTGAACATGGTTCCCAAAAAAATGAAAATCGGCGCAAAAAACAAACCATTGCGAGTGAGCCAGTTGGGCCCGGCCATATCCGCAAAGTGAAGCCTTAAAATCGTGGCGATGAGGTAAAGTCCCAAAAAAATCAGCATGCGAAATTTGAATTCTAGTTTTTCGCTCGAAAGTACCAACACAGCTCCTAAAACCAAGGCGGGCAGAAACCATAAGTGATAGCCGCCTCCACCTCCGAGCAGAAGCAATCGCAGCAGTTTGAAAAAATGAAATGGCTTTTCTTCAAAAATCATCGGCCAAAGCCACGCGAAATTGTAAATCGCAAACCAAATCATGTAGGGCCGAAGCACGCGGCCGCTTGATTTCCGCAAGTAAACTCGCGTTGAATTTTGAAGGCCCGGCTTTAAGAAGAAGCCAGAGAGAATGAAAAACAGGGGAACCGCAAAGCGCGAAACCGAATCGAGCCAAAATCCCATCAATGGATTTTGAACAAAAAAACCT
>JBGSQJ010000237.1:0-20599 GCA_041738165.1 Bdellovibrionales bacterium | reverse complement strand
CCGCGCACGCACGCATCATTTGAGTGTTGATTCACTAAGCGCATATCGACGATTTGCTCACCATCTGGTGCACTCCAAACGCCATTGAGTCTACCGCCAGCTAAACTGTCGAGCCGTACCGAATAAACTCGGTCTCCACGCGGGGGAGGGCGGCGATCGCCTCGGCGAACGACGTCAACGACGAGCCAATGGATGTTCATGTTGGCGCGGTTTAAAAAACCAAGCTGCCAGGGGCCTTCGCTTTGCCTAGGTCTAGAATTTCTCAATGACAAAGAAAAAGTCCCGTCACGATTTCGGTATCCGTCTTCGCGAAGACGCCCACGGTCTTCGACTTGGCGATTCACCAAAAGATCCACCGCGCCCGCGCCATCGGCGACAATCGTCACAGACTGAAGATCATAATCTTGAGTGTTGTAGCCGGCTCTCTCCATCTCGCGCCGAATGCCCATCATATCGCCGCCCCGATACTGTTGGTTGATCCGGATGTTGATTTGCTCGGCGCCAGCAAAAGCACCAGAAAATGCAATGGCTGACAGAAGCATCGCCAGACTTAATGAAAACTTTGAAACCCTACCCATATTGAACCCCCTAAATGGTTGGCCGAAGCATAGATCAAGGGCTCTGCTCGAGCAAGAGGGCGATGGTCTACTTCAAATGACCATAGGTTGCACTGTGGCAATTCGCATGCGCAGCCAAAAAGGTGTAGCTAAAGCTTTACGATACTTGGAATTCTAGAATACCTTGCCAGGCCAAAGTCGTCTGGCGAATTCTTGGTAGGGCAGAATGAGGATGCCGTCATCGGTCGTGCGCGCACGCGTCTCTAGACAAACGACATATCGATTTTTGAATTTCGGTTGGTCTTCATGGAATGTGCGTAAACCCACCTCTTTGCCCGTCGACAAACCCCAGTAGGTGAGCTCGGCAAATTTATTTTGAAAATACTCTTTCACAGTATGGCCTGAAACCCCAACCTCGCGGGCGAAGGTCGAAAAATTAATCTTTTCTGTGTCACTGAGTGCAGCGGCGGATAGAAAATCCGAAAACGGAATCAGGTTCTTGACTAGAGCCTCGGCTGCAATTTCTTCTTTGAGATAATCTGCCACATAACTCTCTCTCAGCCGCCCTAGCTCCGGATTGAGGTAGTGATCAGGCAAATATCCCGCATTTAGGATTCGATTCAGGTCAAAATCTTTCCCCAACTCGAATGAGTTGAGACCGTAGAGTTCATAGCGAAGTGCACGACCACCCAACAGATTGGCGTGACCACGCTTGAGCTTTCGTGCGCTAGAGCCAGACAAGGCAAATTTGATTTTTTTAGCCTCGATTAAGCCATGGACTTCGTTGAGAAGAGTCGGCGGCGGCCTTTCTTTGCCCCCACAAAAAAACGTATGATTCTGGATACTTAAGTTATTCAATGCACGTTTGAACATGAACTTCAATATTTCATGAAATTGTGAAGTGATACTTCAAGTTTTCAAACATCGGGAAAAATTAAGTTAATTCGATAATTTGTGGGCAGTCTTGCCATCGCCTAGCAGATCCCAGAGAAAGTTCTTAGAAATTTGCATCCAAATGAAGCCATCAGCTCGACTTTCCACATTGACGGGGGCCACGTACAACCTGAATGAGATCTTTTTTAGTGGCAATGGAATATGAAATATCTCTGTTAATCCAAATATTTGGCAATTAGGGATCGGCACTCCATAATTGCCAAATCCTTTGTTTTAGGCGTCTCTGAAGGGGCCCGCACCCACTTAGACTTGGTATGGGTTATCTCGAACCTCGACACGACACCGAATTGTCTCCCATGCAGTCAACTGCAAAAACGTCCGTACTTTTTTGCAGTTGACTGCATGAATTTTAATGGTGAATTTTGCAGCTTTTCAGCTGCAGATTGGCTATCGCACTTTGTGACTCATTCTGATCAATTCAAACTTTGAGCCTTTATGGAAGTATCTGAACCAAACTCTTTTTGACCGAACCCCAGAACCCGAGGGTTTCTTTCATTTGGCTTGCAAACTCATTTGGGGTGTAGATCAACAGATCCAGCGCCGGGTAAATATCGTGTAGGTCACCGAACTCCATGCCGCGTTTCGTGAACGGCACGTCAGTGTCTATTATCAATATCAAATCAATATCGCTACCGGCAGTATAGGTTTTAGAAGCGAAACTGCCAAATACATAAGCGGCAAGGACACGGTTCTCAAGCGCAGTTCGGATCTTTTCAATGACTTGATCACGATCTATTTCAGTAAGATTGTCGGCATGTCCTGCTTTGAACAAACAGCTCATACTCTGACCTCTAGCTCCGCTTGCACAGCCTTAAGGAAGGCTTTCGCCCCAAAGTAGGTCTCTGCGAGCTTGTGCGAACCACGCCTCATACTTTTTCATAGTGAGACGATACCAGAACACCCTGAAGTCCGTCCATCTTGAGGCGTGCTAGGATTACATCACCTGTATGTGCGAAGATTGGCTTTTCCACAATCCACTGCGCCAATATGCATCATCATGGTCTCGATATGGCAATTTTGGACTACCATCACATAAGCTGCAGACTAAGAAGAAGGGTAGTAGCTTGGATAAGATCATTGCATTCATCACTGAAGCCGCGGCAAAAGAGCGATGGATAAGTAGAGTTATTCTCTTTGGCTCGCGAGCCCGGGGTAACGCTCGTGATCGTTCGGACTATGACATTGCTGTAGTGGTCGACGACTCGCAAAACCCAAACTGGCCAAAGTGGGCCCTTCAAATGCGAGAAAGTGCACCGACTCTGTGCGGATTAGATTTAGTAAAATATGATGCCCTGACTTCAAAAAGCCTTGCCGCCACTATAGAAGCCGAAGGAAAGATCATTTATGAACGCAAAAAATTCTAGTGCAGAGAATTTCTCGAGGGCGCTTGCCAACCTCAAGCGCTCACTCGCTACGCCCATCACCGAACCCCGAGATCAATCTGGCATAATTAAAGATTTTGAAATGACCTATGAACTGTCTTGGAAGGCTATGAAAAAAATGCTTCTCAATCAGGGTCATCAGACTCTAGGCGCTAAGGATGTCTTTTCAAAAGCCTTTCAACTTGGATTTCTTGCAGAAGAAGGTCCCTGGCTGGCTATGATCGAAGACCGAAATTTGACCTCGCATGTCTATGACGAAGAGGCCGCTATGCAAATTATCAATCGCGTTCGAACCAAATATTTGGATTTATTCACCGAGCTTCAGGCAAAATACTTTAAAGACTCGCCTTCAGCGTAGTCCCAAGATCGGCTGGGCTGCGCGCGATTTTGCAACCGGCAGATTGAAGAGCTTCGAACTTGGCTTCGGCCGTGCCCATGCCTCCGCTAATGATCGCTCCCGCATGACCCATGCGTTTGCCTTTTGGCGCGGTCGCGCCTGCGATAAAACAAGTCACCGGTTTTTTAAACTCACGCTTAATGTACTCGGCGGCTTCTTCTTCGGCACTGCCGCCGATTTCACCAATCATGATCACCGCGTCGGTATTTGGATCTTTGTTGAACAACTCAAGCACATCAATAAAGTTGGTGCCATTGACCGGATCACCACCAATACCGATGCACGAACTTTGCCCGAGCCCCACTCGGCTCAATTGAAACACAGCCTCATAAGTTAAGGTTCCCGATCGCGACAAAACACCGATTCGGCCCGGAGTGTGAATATGGCCGGGCATAATTCCGATTTTGCATTCACCAGGCGTGATCACGCCAGGGCAATTGGGGCCCACAAGGCGAGTTTTTTTACCTTGCAGATAGCGCTTCACTTGAATCATATCCATAACGGGGATGCCCTCAGTGATACAAACCACTAAGGGGATCTCGGCCTCGGCGGCTTCCATTATGGCATCGGCTGCAAAGGGCGGCGGAACGTAAACGACAGAGGCGTTGGCTCCGGTTTTCTCGACCGCATCGCGAACGGTATCAAAGACGGGTAAGTTCAAATGTTTGGTGCCGCCTTTGCCTGGCGTGACTCCGCCCACCATCTTCGTGCCGTAGGCAATGGCTTGCTCAGAATGAAAAGTACCTTGTGCACCGGTAAAGCCCTGACAGATCACCTTTGTGTTTTTGTCTACCATGATCGACATGTCTTATACTCCCTTCACCGCGGTCACAATCGCCTGCGCCGCACTCGCCAAATCGTCTGCTGGAGTGATGTTCAAGCCACTTTTACTTAAAATTTCTTTGCCAAGCTCAACATTGGTCCCCTGCAAGCGAACCACGAGTGGCACCTTAAGGCCCAATTCCTTACTGGCGGCAATCACGCCTTCGGCGATGATGTCACACTTCATAATTCCGCCAAAAATATTCACCAAAATCCCTTTCACATTGGGATCTTTCAATATCAATTTGAAGGCCTCAGTGACTTTCTCTTTGTTGGCGCCGCCGCCCACATCAAGAAAATTGGCCGGCATTCCGCCGTGAATTTTGATGATGTCCATGGTCGCCATGGCCAAACCGGCTCCGTTCACAAGGCACCCAATATTGCCGTCTAATTTAATAAACGCCAAATCGTGTTTGCTCGCTTCAACTTCGGTGGCGTCTTCTTCGCCGACATCACGGTATTCTAAGATATTCTTTTGGCGAAAAAGCGCATTCGAATCAAAGTTCAATTTGCAATCGAGCGGAATCACCTGCGCATCTGATGTTTCAACTAGCGGATTGATCTCGGCCAGCGCACAATCTTTTTGCACAAACACTTTGTAGAGTCCAAGCAGCGCCTTGACCGCAGGCCCTACGGCTTTGTCTTTAAAACCAATAGCAAAGGCCAATTGCCTCGCCTGAAATGGCTGCATGCCCACCGCCGGATCAATCACCACTTTGTGAATTTTTTCGGGCGTCTTTTCGGCCACTTCTTCGATGTCCATTCCGCCCTCAGAGCTGCCCATCATCACCACACGGCCGTAATGACGATCGACCAAGCAGGCGACGTAGTATTCTTTTTTAATATCGCAGCCCTGCTCGATGTAAACCTTGCGAACCAGTTTACCCTCGGCGCCCGTTTGAGGAGTGACCAAGTTCATACCGATGATTTTTTCAGTGAGGGCTTTGACGTCGTCTAGAGACTTTGCGACTTTGATTCCGCCGCCTTTGCCGCGCCCACCGGCATGAACCTGAGCTTTCACAACCCAAACGCTGCCGCCGATTTTCTGCGCCGCTTTGACAGCCTCATCTGCAGTTGAAGCGACGGCTCCCTTTAGAATCGGAATTCCAAATTGCTGCAAGACTTCTTTTGCCTGATACTCATGTATATTCATAAAAAAACCTACCCGTTAAATCTCATTGGGGCTATTCATTAAAGAAGTGATCCCTCTTCTTGAATTGCCAGGACGACTCCAAAAGCTTATTGCGAAGCTACCCGCAGAGCAAGGACAACGTCTCTATTTGTTCTTGACCAATGACACGAACATCAAAAATGTGGGGCTCTGGATTTCTGCTGTGGTCGCCGGGCTCATTGGCGTGGCTTATGCGCTTATGTTTCGAGGCGTTGAAAGCTTATTTCATTCGGTCACGGGCACGCATGCCTGGCTCACATTCATATTGTCGCCCGTGTTTCTTACTGCCTCTTGGCTCATGGTTTGGAAATTTAGCCCAGAGGCTGGCGGAAGCGGAATTCCGCAAATCATCGCGGCCAATGAAATGGACTATAACGGATCGGCCAGAGCCCGTGTGGACGCCTTGTTGTCTCTTAAAACGGGGCTCGTCAAAATCGTGAGTTCATTGCTTGCCGTTGCGGGGGGTGGTGCGATTGGACGTGAGGGCCCAACTCTTCAATTGAGCGCTTGTGTTTTTCATTTCTTTGGTCAAAAAGTTCGCCGCTTTGTACCCACGATCAATGAACACACTTGGATTGTTGCCGGTGCTGCAGCCGGGTTGGCCTCTGCGTTCAATACTCCTCTTGGCGGAATTGTGTATGCCATTGAGGAGCTCGGCATCGTGCATTTTCACCGCATCCGAACTGCACTCATTAGCGCCGTAATTGTGTCTGGACTCGTCGCTCAGTGGATTCTTGGAAGTTATCTTTATCTTGGGTTTCCGGTGCTCGAGCGAGTCACCTTTTCTGTTTTACCTGTCGTCATGCTCGTGGCGGTTGTTTGCGGGCTCGCGGGCGGCGCCTTTGGGCGTTTGCTCTACCGCATGGTCAGAAGACGCATGGCCATCAAGCAATTCAAAAGGCTACTTGGAATCACATTGCTTTCGAGCTTTGGCCTGGCGCTACTCATCTATCTTGAACCCAGGGCTTCGGGTGCCGGAAACGACATTATGACGGACCTTTTGTTTCGCAAGGACTCTTCAAGCGTACAGCTTATAGGGGCGCGCTTTGCTTCTACCATTTTATCTTATGTAGCCGGCGGAGCTGGAGGGATTTTCGCTCCCTCTCTGGCTATGGGAGCGACAATCGGATCTTGGATTTCGCATTTGTTCAACACTAGCCACGACAATTTGATGGTGATCATTGGGATGATTAGTTTTCTCTCAGGAGTAACCCGAACGCCTTTCACATCATTTATCTTGGTGCTCGAAATGACAGATCGGCACTCGGCCATTTTTCCAATGATGCTGGCCGCGCTCGTGGCTCAGGGGGCCGCTCAATTTATCGACCCCCGTTCGTTTTACGACCATATGAAAGAGCGCTACCTGGCCGCTCAGCAAGCGGCCGATCTCGAAGCGAGCAAAACTTCTAAGACAGATTGAGTTTGCCAAGAGCGTCAACTAGCTCTTGAACAGAGCGAGCTGAATTCTCTAAACCCGCCCTCTCTTCATCGTTGAGTTTGACCTCAATTACTTTTTCTAAGCCGTTGCCGCCGAGCTTACAAAGAACGCCGATAAAGAGATCCTTCATGCCGTATTCACCTTTGAGGTAAGCTGCACAAGGTAATATTCGGCCCTGATCCTTCAAAATCGCCTCAGCCATTTCAACTGCGCTCGCCGATGGTGCGTAGTAAGCTGATCCCGTCTTCAGCAAGCCGACAATCTCAGCTCCACCTTTTCGAGTTCGATCAACTAGAGCGTCGACTCTATCTTTGGGTAAAATCTCAAGAAGCGGAACGCCGCCAACCGAACAATGCCTCGGCATTGGCACCATTGTGTCACCGTGTCCGCCGAGCACAAATGCGCTTATGTCTTTTACGCTGACCGAAAGTTCTTCGGCGATGAATGAACGAAATCGAGCTCCATCGAGCACGCCCGCCATTCCAATCACTCTCTCCCTCGGAAACCCAAGCTCCTTAAGCGCCACATAAGCCATCGCATCGAGTGGGTTACTCACCACGATCACAACAGAATTGGGCGAGTGTTCTTTTACGCCTTTGCAAACATCTTTCATAATCTTCGCGTTCGTCGCCAATAGATCGTCGCGGCTCATACCTGGTTTTCTAGGAAGTCCCGCTGTGATGATCACCACATCTGAACCTGCCGTGTCTTTGTAGTCAGCTGTTCCAGTCACCCTGGCGTCGAACTGCTCAACAGGCGATGCCTCAAACAGGTCCAAAGCCTTGCCTTTTGCAACTCCATCATTGATGTCGACGAGCACAACATCACCCAACTCTTTGGTGGCCGCCCAATGTGCACAGGTGGAGCCCACAAAGCCCGCGCCGACTACAGATATTTTTTTGCGAACGTGTTTCATGATCAAAACCTTTCTAATTGAAGATTCAAGACTCCCCAACATAGACAAGTTCCTTGCTCGACTCACGAACTTTTGTACAATCTAAGCTGACTTCAGCTGAAGGGTTTTGCGCCGTGACATCAGTGCCTCTAGAATTGCGCCAGGTGAGCATCGACTTTGGCGACGGCCACCTTTTCAAAGATGTGAATCTTAAGGTCGCTGGCAATGAAAGCTTGGTTCTTATTGGTCCAAGCGGACTTGGAAAGTCAGTGGTCCTCAAGCTATTTGCCGGCCTATTGGCTCCGAGCACGGGAGCCGTATTGGTTGAGGGCCACGATCTTTTTCGGATCGGTGCCAATGACCGAAACCAAATTCTACTAAAAATGGGTATGCTCTTTCAGAAAAATGCTCTGTTTGACTCTCTAACGGTGTTTGACAATTTGGCGTTCCCATTGCGCGAAACGACGAAAGAGTCTGAAGCCGAAATTCGCGACCGAGTTGAGTACTACCTAACTGAGGTGGGCCTAATCGAGGCGGCTGAGCGGTTTCCAGATGAAATTTCGGGCGGCATGCAAAAACGACTTGGGATTGCCAGAGCTTTGATTCTGAATCCACAAACTGTACTGTACGACGATCCCACAGCAGGGCTCGATCCTATAACCAGCAGAAAGATCGTTGACCTTATATTGAGGCTTCATGAGGAGAAGAAATCGACAATCGTGTCGATCACCAATGACATGGCGCGTGCTTTCCAATTGGCCGACCGAATCGCAATGGTTGTAAACGGAGCCATCATTGAAACCGGAACTCCCGACGAAACGGCAAATCACCCCGACCCCCGAGTTGCGCAATTTATTCGCGGCTCACTTGATGGGCCGCTGACCGAGGCTCAGGCGTGATTCGATTTGTAGATGTCCGAAAATCATTTGGAGAGCGGGAAGTCTTAAAAGGCATTTCACTTGAGGTTCCAAAGGGTCAAATTCTTTTTATACTTGGAACCTCCGGCACCGGCAAAAGCGTTTTGCTCAAAAATATTGTCGGGCTCTTAAAACCTACCTCGGGCGAAATTTGGATCGGCGATGAAAATGTCGCCGCATTCAGCGAACAAGAGATGTTTCGCATTCGCAAAAAATGCGGAATGGTGTTTCAACATCCCGCCCTTTTTGACTCACTTTCTGTATTTGAAAATGTCGCGTTTGGCCTTCGAAAACATTATCCAGATATGAATGAAGAGGCCCTAAAAAACCGCGTTATGGAATGTCTCTCACTTGTTCACCTAAATGGCGTCGAAAACAAAAGGCCTCAAGAAGTCTCCTATGGAATGCAAAAGAGAGTGAGCCTAGCTCGCACGGTTGCCATTCAACCCGAGATTTTGCTTTTCGATGAACCCACCACTGGGCTAGACCCAGTCACCACCAATGCCATCAACCAGCTGATCTTCGAATTGTCGCGAAAGTTGCAGACAACTTCGCTCGTTGTCAGTCACGATATGCAATGTGCACTGAATATAGCTGACTATATTGTTGTTCTCGATAAGGGACAGATAGTCGACCAAGGGACACCTGAAGAACTGAAATCTAGCGATCAACCGTTGGTTCAAGATTTCTTAAGAGAGGCGCTTGATGCTCAAGCTCATAGTCAATTGGCTTGATGATCTCGGTGAGTGCGTGTTGTTTGTGCGCTTGCTGATAGAGACTGCGATCCGCAGGCCTTGTCGATTTGAGTCTGTATGTGAACAAATTTGGCGAGTCACCATTCAGAGTTTGCCAACGACCGCCCTTGCCGGGTTCTTTGTCGGCGCCATTATGACCGTGCAGTTCACCTTGCAAATCAAAACGTTCGGGGCCCTCGGATATTTGGGCGGGCTCTCAACTTCGGGGACTGTTCGAGAGGTCGGCCCGCTGCTCATTGCCTTTTTACTCTCTGGTAAAGTCGGCGCCTTCACTTCGGCCGAACTTGGAACCATGAGGGTGACCGAGCAGATCGACGCGATTCGCTGTCTTGGCGCAGACCCTATACAAGAAATCATTTTGCCCAGATTTATTGGCATCATCGTTTCTAGTTTTCTTTTGTTAACTGCGGGCCTTTACATGTCGATTTTTGGCGGACTTCTTATGGGGTCAGTTTTCTCAGGCATTGAGCCCGAAGAATATTTGCGCCACATTCCCACCATCGTTTCACTTTTTTCGGTAGGCAACGGGTTGTTCAAATGCTTTGCCTTTGCCCTCGTGCTCGCTACAGTTTGCACTTACAAAGGCTACACCACCACCGGCGGCGCCAAGGGCGTTGGTCAAAGCGTTGTCTCAACGGCTGTTTTGACTATGGTTGGAATTGTCGTTTTAGATTGGATGACAAGCCTATTTAGTGAGACCGCCTTGCACTTGTTTTCTGGAGGCGCGATGTGAGCGTCTTTGCCGTGCCACGAGAATTTTTGATCTATTTTGCAAATACTTTGCGTTGTACATTTCTGACTCATCCACGAATTCGTGACATTTTCGTTCAATTGGAATTTGTAACTTGGCAAAGCGCACCCGTTGTCGTTTTTTGCGTTTGCTTCGCCGCCAGTGTGACCATCATGGAATCCTCTTTTCACATGAAAATGGTCGTGCAAAACGATGCCCTGGTGCCGGGTTTTGCAAGCTTGCTGATATTACGCGAACTTGGAGCGGTCGTTTCTGGGCTTTTGTTAACCTCTCGAGTGGGTGCGGGTTATGCCGCCGAAGTCGGTTCTATGCAAATTACAGAACAAGTGGACGCGCTCAAGATGCTCGGCATAGATCCGATTCGCTTTTTAGTGGTGCCTCGTTTTATCGCCTGCCTCATTGGGGGTCTGGTCTTGAGTGTCATTGCCAATATGGTGTGTTTATACTGTGCCATGTTGGTTTCAGAATGGACGCTTGGTCACACATCGGGAAGTTTTTTGGTCGGTATGAGAGCCTTTGTGACATTTCAAGATTTAATCTTCGCATCCATAAAAGGTGCGGCCTTTGGTGGAGTGATTCCGCTCGTTTCTTGCTTTTTTGGATTTCGTTGTAAAAGTGGTGCAGAGGGAGTCGGCATGGCCACGACCAACTCTGTGGTGGTGGCCTCGGTCGCCATTATCGTGATTGATTTTGTGCTTACATTTGTATTTTCGCACTTTTATTGATGAGGGATTAAGTATGAAGCCACAAACTAAGGTAGGAATTCTTTTTTTGACCGCAGCTTTGCTGTCGATTGTGTTCGCATGGGCTCTGGGGTTGATTCAGCCCTTCTCGAACGCGTATGAGCTCAAGATTGCTTATAATTTTGCGGGCGGCATTGAAGTGGGCTCGCCAGTTCGAGTCATGGGCATTAAAGTCGGTAAGGTTCGCTCGATCGTGTTTTCTCCAGACCTCAAGATGCCAGATGGCGAAGAGGCCAAGCTCTTGATCACCGCCTCTGTTAGTCGAAGCGCATGGCCCACGATCCGTAGCG
This sequence comes from Bdellovibrionales bacterium, assembly GCA_041738165.1. GTDB lineage: Bacteria > Bdellovibrionota > Bdellovibrionia > Bdellovibrionales > UBA1609 > JALHOQ01. The sequence continues at coordinate 9,527 of JBGSQJ010000237.1, read as the reverse complement.
ACAGTAAATTCTTTATTAACTTGGCTGGGGTCATTGGCGAAAAGTTCCTTGAGATCACACCGGGTGGCCTAGACCAACCTCTATTGGAGCCCGGAGTGCTCGTGCGCGGTGAAGATCCCCCTCGAATCGATCAGCTCATATCCCAAAGTTATGCGCTCGCAGGTAAAATTCTTGAATTTGTGAACCAAAATGAAGGATCCGTGGTGAAAACCATCGACACGTTAAATAAATTGGTCGTCAATTTTGATAAAATGCTCAGGCAGCTTGAGAGAACTTCCCGCGATAAGGATGTGGTCAACATCGTAAAAAACCTTGGCATCATGATCGACGATGGAGCCTACTTCACTCAGTCTCTGCGGGGACCTGAGGGGCAGAAAACGATTGTGCTCTTAAATGAATTGATTCGGCGCCTGGAGCCCCTAGATGCAAAGGCCATTAAGAAGTTTCTTCAAGATGAAGGCATTCGCGCCAAACTCTTTTAAGTACCACGTCTAGGACATAAAAAAACCCCCGGGAGTACCGGGGGTTTCACTTCACACTAAAATATTAGTGTTAAAGTTATTTCTTTTTACGAGCAGCCTTTTTCTTAGTGGCTTTCTTCGTAGCTTTTTTCTTTGTTGCGCGTTTCTTAGCCATTTTGTCTCCTCCTCGGATGAGTTGGCAATGATGTTATCAACGATGCCTTCTCATTTAGTTTAACCAGGTGACTAACTCCGTCAATAGTAAATTTTAAAAAAACATACTTTTTGCTTGAAGAAGACACTTGGAGGTGAAGATGTTGCTCTTGATTTTCGCAAGTTCGGTGTTCGGAATCGTGTTCGGAGTTCGAATTATCCAGTTTTTCATGCATCGAAAACTTGTTTGCGCTTCAAATCTGACAAAAATTGGCACCGTTTTCTTATGTTTTCACTTTTTAATCTCGATTTTCGCCTTTCATCTGCCCATTTTGGTGTTTATCGGACACAGTTTTCTAATTCTGACGTTATGGATGATATTATTTCTGCTTGAGCGTCGGCAAATTGACGGTGTCCGTGCCCGATTTTTAAATTTTCTAGATCGTTGGCACCTAAATTTGCAAATCGGGCAATCCGTTCTTCGCGCTAGAGAATCTGCTCTGCATGCGAACGACACATATTTGGCACGAGCAATCGAGGCTATTCTCTCTTCAAAGTTGAATCCGAACGATCGAATGCGTGAAAAGTTGTTTCCCGCATCTACAATCCTCGCTCTACGATCGATCGAAAGGGCCACTCACCTTTCATCAGAACGACTCGAAATTCTGCGAAAACATGTCCGATCCGTCGAGAACTTTCGACGTAAGTCCGGACGTGCCACGGCTCAAGCAAGGATTCAGTCGATCACAATGTTGCTCATGCAAGTTGCAGTGTCTTTATATATAGGCTGCGTCTATGGGTGGAGCCGCAATATAGATTTGATCGTCATCGGAGGATTGATGTCGGCTTTTAGTTTGGTTTGGATCAATAAATATTCGGTCAGAATCATATGGCCCAATTGACTCCCCCACTTCTGCTCGCCTTAGACGAATTGATTTGGCAGATAGAAACCGGATTCTCCGTGCGCGATGCCACTGTTCACTATTTGCGAGGAACCCCTGATTCGGTGCATTTGATCATCCAGCGTTGGTGGATCTCGAGAGAGAAATCAGAGTTTGCCAAAACCCTGAAGACCCGTTCACATCTCCTCGAAGCGCTCATCGACCTTCTGCAGAGAGGAATCAATGGACAGCCTATCTTGGCCCACCTGAAATCACTTCGCGCTGAAGTGCACCAGCACACCGAACACCATCTGGAGCTGCACTTACAAAAACTCCCGTTTAAAATGCTCTTTCCCCTGCTCTTTTTGCAATTTCCAGCATTGATGACCGTACTATTGGGCCCGATTTTTAGACAGATGCTCAATCATTTTGGGGGCGTTTAAAATGAGGAAACATTATTTTGCCATTTTGCTAACTGGAACATTTATCTCGGCACAGGCACAAACCCTTGATTCCAGCTATCTCAAGGCATTGCGAAAGAGTGACAATCAAAATCAACTCAAACGTTCTCGAGTCGGTTTTTCTCAATTGAAGCGGCAAAGCGCGAACTGCCGCGCACAGTTGGCGAGTTCACAGGCCCCATTACTCTGCTACAAACAACTCGCGCTCAAAGAAAAATTAGGTCTGATCACTAGGGCTCAGGCTGAGGCTCAAGCCGAAAAGCTGGATTTGATTTGCGAGCGGCGCGCCAAGCTTATTCAGCAAGGTTCTCTCGGTCGCCTAGATGGCCTTTCACGCCGGTGCGAAAAAGCAATTGAAGCCGCGATAGAGATTATGACCTACCAAAATGAGCGGCCTGAGTTAACTTGGCCTGAATCTTGATATAGACGGGGCATGGAACGTTCCAGCCACCACTACAAATTGCTCGAAAAACTTGGCGAGGGCGCCCACGGTGAAGTTTATCGGGGTTTGCACACCATCTCAGGAACCTCAATCAGCCAAGCCGTCGCCATAAAAATTCTTTTTTCTGAGAATTCGGCAAAAAACTGGAAAGCTGAGTTCGAAGCGCTGGCTCAAATTCATTCACCTTACTGCGTTCGTCCCCTTGCACTTGAGGTCCTTCAGGGGCGCCCTGCTCTGATTCTCGAATTTGTTGAGGGGATCACTTTGGCTGAATGGGCTCAAGCGGGACCGCACGACAAAGACCTTGTTTGCGAAATCATAGCCCAAATTGAGCTGGGTCTGGTCGATTTAGCGGAGCAAAAACTCTTTCACGGCGATTTAAGTCCAAAAAACATTATGATCGACAAAAACGGCCGCATTCGGCTTTTGGACTTTGGACAAAGTTTTGTTGCCAACGCGCCCATCACGCTGGATTTTACTGCCCCCGAAAGACTGATGGGAGAAAAACCCTCCTTGGCCTCGGATCTCTACTCGCTCGGAACAATCGCTGATTGGCTGCTCAACGACTTGGGCGATTTTGCGTGCTACAAATCACCCGTTTCATCTGAAAGATTCTTAAGGCGGATGCCCTCATCTGTTGATCTTCGAATGAAGCTCGCAGGCACGGTCAAAAAACATCTTCGTGAAAAAAAATTCGGAGCGACCACGATCAATTTAAGATGGCCCCACGCGAGTCAAAGCCGATTGAGGCGAGCCGCGGGCCTGGTTTCGAAAACCTCTGCTATGATCTTCTTTACTTTTAGTTTGACGCATGCGGAGTCATCTATCCGCTTCCGATCTATGGCCACTCTGCAGCTTCGAACCCATAGCTGGCACTACTTTTACTTAGACAATCAACCTATCGGATATTCACCGGTGGATGTGCAAATTTGGCCCGGTTCAAAGCACACATTAAAATGGGAAAACTCTGAAAAATCCGGAAACCTGCAAGTCCAACTCAAGGCCAATGACATCCAGACACTCACAGACTCCGACTTTCTGCATTGACGCTTCCTCCCTGCCAAGAAATCCAGGTATGTGAAGAAGACGGCAGGGAGGCGCTAAAATGAAAGAAACGGAACCAGATCTCGGGTTACTGGAAGAACTCGTGGAAGAACTGATCAAAAAAAATCCTGATGAAAAAATCATCAAAAATCAAATGGCAAAAGCCGGCCTTAAAATCACGTCCGATCCCATCGACCGGATAAATGAGGTGTTAACGGCCTTGCACTTTGCAGAATCCAAGAAGGTGATCTCAGAATGAGCTCTATAGAATCAAAACATGGCTTTGACACGCGCGCCATTCACGTCGGTCAGGAACCAGACCCCACAACAGGCGCCATCATGACTCCCGTTTATTTGACTTCGACCTATGTGCAAAGCTCACCCGGAGTGCATAAGGGATATGAGTACTCAAGGAGCCACAATCCCACACGCAAGGCCTATGAGGCTTGCATTGCAAGCCTCGAATCGGGTCGATACGGATTTGCCTTTGCCTCGGGCTGTTCGGCTACTTTTATCGCTCTTCATTTGCTAAAAAGCGGCGATCACATCGTAGCGGCAGATGATATGTATGGCGGCACGTTTCGCCTTTTTGATAAGGTGCTCAAACCCAATGGCTTTGACTTCTCTTATATAGACGCAAGCGATCCGGGCGCACTCGAAAAAGCTATAAAACCAGGCAGTAAAATGCTTTGGCTCGAGTCTCCAACAAACCCTATGTTGAAATTAGCCGATCTCAAGGCTCTGGCTGAAAAGGCCCATCAACACGGTCTGCTTGTGGCCGTCGACAACACGTTTATGAGCCCATTCTTTCAGCGGCCGCTTGAGCTGGGAGCAGACATTGTCGTGCACTCGAGCACCAAATACCTCAATGGCCATAGTGATGTGGTGGGCGGAGTGATTGTGGTCAATGACCCTGCGTTGGCCGAAAAACTGAGTTTTCTTAGCAACTCGATGGGCCCGATCGCATCGCCATTTGATTCTTTTTTATCCATGCGCAGTCTAAAAACTTTGGCCGTTCGAATGCGCGCTCACGAAGCCAATGCCGTGCGGGTTGCCGAGTTTTTGAGTGAGCACCCGAAGGTCGAAAAAACCTTGTATCCAGGGCTAAAATCCCACCCCCAACATGAACTCGCTAAAAAGCAGATGCATGGATTTGGCGGAATGGTGAGCTTTTCGATAAAAGGAGGCCTTAAATCGGCCCGAGCTTTTTTGGAGTCAGTTCGCCTGTTTTCACTTGCTGAGAGCCTTGGAGGAGTCGAATCGATGGTCAATCACCCGGCTATTATGACCCATGCCTCGGTACCGATTGAAAGGCGAGAGGCCCTGGGAATCACAGATTCGCTTATTCGCCTAAGCGTTGGAATCGAGTGCATTGAAGACCTCATTGATGATCTAAAAACGGCTCTGGATCGAGCTTAAATGGGGCCACGCGCCAGTTCCTTGGATCGGTGTTTGACAGTCTCGCACCTCTGGCGCTAAACGACTAGTTTCCGCAGTGGCTCGGTAGCTCAGTCGGTAGAGCAGAGGACTGAAAATCCTTGTGTCGGCGGTTCAATTCCGTCCCGAGCCACCACTTCCAAAAGGTGCCAGGTTCCGAATCCGGGACGCACAGAATCAAACAATTGGACTAGAATTCAGTTCTTCGGAGATTCAGGATCCACTTTGCGGCGCTTCGATTTTGGCGGCGCCGGCAATATCGGTTTGCTCATCACAACGCTCTTGTAGTTCGTGGTTGTCCATTGAACGGAGTCGACAATTGAATATCCTCTTCTCAGGTAGGTTTCGATCAAGCGCCTGGCTCTTTCTGACGTATCGAGCGCCACGTGATGGGCTCCAAAATCCTGCGCTGTTCGCTCAACAAAGTCTAAGAGTTGGGAGCCAAAACCACGGCCCTGATAATCCGGGTCAATCGCAAACTGGCCAAAACTAAAAACTTCAGGCTTTCGATACCAAGCGCAAGGGCTCTCGGCTTTGGGTGGATTCAGCGTAATCGTTCCAACACATTTATCATCCGAAAACCCGATGAATGACACCCCTGAATTGAGTCTTTCCCAAGTCGTTGATGAATCCTGATACGACGCTAAGTAATTCATGCCCTGATTGGCAAGTTCTGCATAGGCGTTGTGAAGGAGCTGCGTGATGGGCTCAACCAAGTGTGAATGTTCGAATTTCGAAAAAGGCTCGATATGAAATGAACCCATCAACTTCTCGCCTTTATGGCACCAGTTCGGCTTTTAATGAGTTCAAAAACCAGTGGCATAAACGACAAAACGATGATGGCCAAAATCACGTATTGAAAATTTGATTTTACGAAGGGGAGGTTCCCAAAAAAGTATCCAAGCCCCAAAAAGGAAGTGATCCAAACAACTGCGCCCACCACATTGAACGAGAAAAATTGCGGGTAGTTCATGCCGCTCATTCCAGCCACAAACGGCGCATACGTTCTCACAATAGGCATAAACCTAGCCAAAATAATCGTTTTTCCGCCATGCCGATCGTAAAAATCTTTGGTCTTATCGAGGTGTTTTTTATTCAGCCATTTTGACTCATAATTGCTAAAAAGTTTTGGGGCCATCCATTTGCCCACGTGGTAATTCACCCAGTCCCCAAGCACCGCGGCCACGATCAAAACTATCATCATCGTAGGTAAATTGAGCCCTTCTATTCCAAGTGAGAGCAAAGCCCCGGTTGCAAAGAGCAAAGAATCCCCCGGCAAAAACGGTGTAACCACCAACCCTGTCTCAGCAAAAATGATAAGCGCCAAAATCGCATAAAGGCCCAACCCATAAGCTGAGGCCCATAAATGCAGATGGCCGGGAAGGTCATGAAAAAGAGCAATAATTTCTGAAATCATGACCCAAATTACCTTCGATTTTAGGCCCGGAGCAAACCTTTTTGTACCAAAACGAGGCGCCGACCAAGGCGTTGACGTTTTTTTGATCATTCGAGTGTCGGTCTAAAAGGTCGACGATTTTCGAGGCTTTTCTCGTCTCAGTTGCCAGCTGAACTCAAAGCTAAAATGACTGGCCCTAAGTCTTTAAGTTTGCACAGACCTGACCGAAAGGACTGGTGTCAACAGCTCAACAAAGTCTTTTAGGAGGACCCATGGACGCTGTACTGTCTTTTTTGAACAACTACAAGATCATCGATGTGTGCATCGTTGGCGTGGGTATATTTGGTCTTTACCTTGTATTCGAGCGCTTTCGCGCCCTGTATCAAGAGTTCTCGCTTCCGGCAGAGCCGTTCATGAAGCAAGTGATGTCGCTCATTGAACAAGATAAAATCGAAGAGGCCATCACCTTTTGCTCAGCCAACGAAAAAAAGCCTCTCGCCTACGTTACAAAGCGAGTGCTTGAGCGATCCGATCGCGATGATCAAGCCATGGGAAGCGCACTCGATATCGCAGCATCCGAAGTTGCACCCAAACTTATGAAAAGCCTCGGTCATATCGCCATGGTCGCCAACGTGGTCACGCTTATTGGACTACTGGGCACGGTCATTGGTCTTATTACGGCTTTTCGAGCGGTGAGCTTTGCCGACGTAGCGCAAAAACAGACACTTTTGGCCGAGGGTATTTCGATCGCCATGACCGCGACAATGCTCGGGTTGATGTTTGCGATTCCTGCAATGGTGGCATACTCCTTTTTGCATTCTAAACAGGGTCAATTGTTCGCAGAAATTGATCAGTGCTCACAAAAAGTTATGGAAGCCTTGAAGTCACGCATCTATCTTCCTTACAAAGGTTTGACCGCCTATCCGAGCACCTTGAATACAGACTCACTAAAGAAAACAACAACTCCACCATCGGCTAAGGTGTCTTAATATGCGAGGGCTCAAATCTCGATCGACAGACGCAACGTTCGATCTCAATCTAGCACCGATTCTCGACATCATCGTATCGATAGTGCCCTTGCTTTTGCTCAGTGTTGCTTTTGTTCAAGTGAAGATGATCGACACTTCTGTGCCGCAGGTTGTGGCAGAAGCCGCCAAGCGCGCCAATGAAAAGTCACCGGCTACGGTCACTCTGCACGTGTCTAAGTCCAAAGGTTTTCGGTTTGAAGTTCGCGACGTCAATGGCCAAACCAATAATCCAGCAAGCATCGCTAACAATGCGAGTGGCTGGGATCTCGAGGGCTTACATCGAGCCGCTTTTGCAATAAAAGCCAAGCATCCCGAAGTTTTTAGGGTCGACTTGGAGCCCGATGAAGATGTGAATCTGAATGAGCTCGTTATCGTTATGGATAAACTTCGCAAATCACCAGGTGAGCAAAGCGTCTCCTTTACCGATCCCGAAAACGGGCAAAAAATTGAAACTCAGTTGATGTTCCCTAATGTTCTGTTCGCCAACGTTATTGGCAATTAGAGGGTGTTATGAAACGAAGTAATGCTGGAATGGCTAAGTTTATGGATCGCCGAACTCCATCGAGTTTTAAGATTCAAATCACCTCGATGGTGGATATGTTTGTGATCTTGCTTGTATTCTTGCTCAAAACTTATTCGACTAGCCCGGTGAATATCACACCTAAAGAGGGTCTCTCTCTGCCCGAGTCGTCAGCTTTGACCGACCCAATTGACGTGGTTAAATTAATTGTGGCTCAAGATGGAGTGTTTGTTGAAGACAAAAAAGTACTAGAATTGACTGATGGGAAAGTGCCAAAAGAGCTCATGGATCAAAATGATCCTTCGTTCTTGAAAGCGTTATTTGTGGCTCTAGATGAGCGCGCGAGGCTCGCAAAAGGCATTTCCGAAGTGAACGACAGCTTTGAATTTGACGGAAAGGTCTTGCTTCAGGCCGATCGACAGCTCTCGTATCAAACTCTTCAAAAAGTCATGTACACCTCAATGATGGCCGGCTATTCGGACGTCAAACTCGCCGTCGCCCAAAAATAAAAGGTGCCAGGTTCCGAATCCGGGACGCATAGCGTCCCGGATTCGGAACCAGGCACCTTAATTGATAATAACTCCGTGAGCGGCCAATCAGGGCCTCCGGAGGTTATTTATCATGCTGAAAAGTGCCCCTTTTGCGCTTGCCCTTGTAGGCCTTACATTCAATCTCGCAGGCTGCAACAAGTCCTCGTCTAAATCGGGCTCAGCCAATCCCCCTCCACCAGCCGACACACTATCTATTGATCCTCAGGTGGATTCGAACCTCACGACATATGGTTGCCAACGACAACACACTCAACTCTCTTGCGCCGAGAGCCTTGGGTGGCTGGACTTATAGATGTCGCAAGAGCAGAAATTGAAAGAGCCAAGGCCGCTAGAGTGAGCCTTCAAACTCAATGGAATCAATCACAAGATCCACGTACAAAAAGAGCCGGTTTCAACTGCCAAGGGCAGATCGAAACAGGCCGCAGATCCGTTGATTTTGAAGACACACTCATCGTAGACGACTCTCAAACCTGGCAGCAACAAGAGGTCGAACTCAATCGAAGCCGAAGAGCAGAGAAAAGATTTCCACTTCAAGTTGGTCTTTTAAGAAAAGACAGTTCTTATGGATTGTCGATTCAGCAGGGCGGACAGCTCTTTAAATTTGACGCTAAGACGTCATGGCAACGCAGCGACATCAATGTGTGGTCTGAAGACGACTTTGACTTAGAGGCCAACAGCGATTTTGTTAACTCCCCAGGCGTGAACTGTCGAAAAATCGATGCCAGAAGATGGAGCGAGCGGTCCAACCGAAACTCAACGCAAAGAATACCTATGCGCGACCGCCGACAAAATAGAAAAGACATGAAATGTGAGATTCAATCATATCGACCCCAGTCTTGGTCGGGGGCACAGCAAAATCGGCACACTCAACCTAGAGACAAAACACATCCTCAACTATCACTTGAATTTTCTTGGAATAAAGACGGCCCTAAAGTCAGCGGCGCTTTTGTAGAATACTTTGAACGGGTAGAAAAAGGTCGAACGCAAAATCCCTGGCTCAACCAGTTTAGCGGCTACAACTATTTTGCAGATGTTGATGTCGAAAATGGGTGGGCCACGCTTAAGGTTATCGACCTAAGAACTCAAAAAGAAGTCATCAAACTTAAAACTCCCATTAGCAATAGTGCCGTTAAATTGAGATTTTCATTTGGTG
>JBGSQJ010000217.1:0-3105 GCA_041738165.1 Bdellovibrionales bacterium | reverse complement strand
GAAGCCACGGGCGCTGGAGTGCCGATACCGACGTTGCCCGTCCGCAAAATTCTAATTCTTTCCAAGCCATTTGAGTTGGTGGTCCCGCCTGTGTAGAAGGCGAGATCATCTCCTGGCGCAGCGACAGAGCTCCGATATGTTGTGTCGCCGCCCACTAATTGTAGACCAGATGCATTCCCCGCTCCCGTAATTCCTAGGTTACCACTAAGACGAAAGCGGTTCATGCCCGCAGGGTCGGTCGAATAACGGTACTTCAGTTCCTCACCGTTGTTCAGCAGGGAGCTGCCAAGACCGTCGGCCACTTCGAGTTTAGTGGATGGCGCTGTAGTGCCGATACCCACGTTGCCGCCACTGGCAACCGTCATGGCGACCGCATTGTTGGCCTTGAACTTCAGAGCTTGCGCGTCTCTTGTGCCGACGCTGACCTCTGAGCCCAGAGAATTGCCGCCGTTTAAAAGCACGCTGGAGGCGGCAGTCCCATTCCACACGCGAAGGGTTCCGGTGTCGGAGTTGTACCAAGTTGCACCCGCGTTGGGCGCACCTAGCGTTCCAACCAGGGTCGCATCTTGCACATTCGTGTGCGCACCCACGGTGATCGTCATCTGCGCACTTTGCGTGATGTGCCCACTCGCTGTGATGTTGTTCGAGCCCATATTGATCGCGCCCGACATCGTGCCGCCAGCCAGTGGCAGCTTCGTGCTGTCGGTGGAACTTGGAGTACCCGTGGTCCACCGGTTGCCCGCTTGATCCCAGATGAGTGTGGCCCCGTCGCCTGCCGCAGGGCCCACGCCTGAAGTGAGCGCCACCTTGCCGCCGATGTAACCATCTGAGTAATTTTTTGTCGCCGCATCTTGAGCCGCCGTTGGGTCGGCAAGACTGGTGATGCGTTGAGAATTAAAACTCACAGCAGCTGTTGGTGACGTCACGAGGTACTGAGTCGAAGTGCCGTTAAGCAAAGCATCGAGCTTTGCGTAGTTCACCGCCGAAAATACACTCTCTACGTTGGCTTGATTGAGGTCATACGTCACGTCATCGCGAACCTGCACAAAGTCCGCAGGCACTTTGTTTTGCAAAGCCTGAGCGTTGAGCGCGTTCGGGGCCGAAGCCATCGCGACATTTGGAGTCAGCGCCACATAACCAGCTCCGATATCATAAGAAACTCTTAAGTACCGCACCGACCCCGATGAAAACGTCACACCCGCCGGGCAACCCGTAAAGGCGCCACTCGCCGCACCTGTGTTGGCAAAAATTTTATACGAGAGAGCCGCGGAACCCTCAAGGTTGTTCGTCTTTGATGTTCCATCGCCTAGGTACAGGGAGAATGAACCTTTTGATGTTTCTAGATTTTGCGATGAGTGGATTTCAGAAAAGAGCACGCAAGATTCGGTCTCATCGAGGACTTCAACTTTGAAATTCACACTCGGCTTGGCAAGAGCTGCGCCTGAAGAATCGTACAAAGCCCCTGAAACCCCAACCTTGGCAGGCACAAACTGTGCGGCCGCGAACTGATTTAAAAAAACCAGCACGGGCATATATAAGATGTGAATCGAAATCCACTTCTGCACCGAACGTACCTCTAATGGTCTTATCGGCTTTAGGTTTCATGCACTTAACCAAAACGCCCCAGTTTGAGGCAGGCCTTAGGTCGCTTCGATCAAGTTTGACCTGAGGGCTGACCTTAAAACCCACCTGCAAGCATCCGCAATGTCGATGACGTTAAACCAAATAGCAATTGACGTACCTCACGACCAAAGGCCTAGACCGAGTCCGCCGTACATTTTCGGTACCTGCCACCTAATATTTTGCGAAATATATCATTTTTCGCTATTATCGACGCATTTCCCAAACACGCATCCAGCGTGCGCCGTGTTTTGACGGTACGTCTCTCAGTTTCAAATTTTTTAGATTCGCAAAACGAGAGGCGGAAGATTGCCTGTCTCAAGATGGAACATTTTGTGGCTTCAGAAAAAAGAGCCACCAAGGCGAAAAATGACTCAAGTAGTCCATTAAATCCTCTTGCTGTCTTTTTATAAACTAGTTTAGTTTACCAATTTTTCAGATGAAGCGATTGTCCACTTTGTGGGAGATGCCCCGCTATCAGCTTTAGCAGTATTATAAGGAACATCGAAACAAGATCCAATGCCTGTTGAGTGAGGTCGAAAAACACCAGGCTGCTTCACCCGTAGCCATATAAATACGGACGGTCTTCTGGTCTGTATGCCAAACCCCACACACTTTACCTAGTTGGGAATTCAAGAGCCTTCGACGGTCACTGATAAATGCGCGTCGATGCGTATCGAATTGAGACTCAGATAGACGCCACTCTCTAGAGCTCGATACAATATAAATCACATGTCCTGGGGGTAGAATGGGCGTCTCGAATTGGCTTCGCGCCACAATTTTCGCTGTATCCATCTTGCTCACACTCCTGGGCTATCAAAATTGTAGTTTGTCCAATTATGGCAGTGCGGGAGGCGGGAGCGAGACAGCCGTCAACAAGTCAGCGGCTAGCAATAACGGCGAAGGTTATACGGGTAAAGCGTATGTCAATCGAGCCGAAAGCGGAGAGTGTTCCAACAATTCTGAGGTGCGCTCGCAAGTGTTGCAAATCGATTCGGCTTTAGTCATGACGGTCAAGGATTGCAAAGCCATTGAACCGGTCGATGTCACCGCGCAAGTCAAGTCTATGCCACACAACCCGTCAGCATTGATTTTCGGCGATTCCTTGTTTGAGAACATCTCTGATGATCAAGCGACATACTCGCAAGTGTTGTGCCAAGGTATGGCTCTAAATCCCTTTCAAGGTCAACGACCCTACGCTGATATTTCTATGCAGCCCACAGGGCAGTCTTTTACCGAGCCTAACGGCAAGGTGCGTAGCCTTTATAAGGGCTACATTAAGTTGGGTGTGTACGATAACTCAGGGGCGTTGATTTTGACTGAAGAGTTTAGCTTTACGAAGGCGTTAGAGCGGGTTGAGACAACCGTTAGTCACTACGAAATAGACTCTCAGCTGGTGACCGAACGTCTACCCCTCAATCCTCAATCGATCCCCGCACCTAGCCAGCGCGAAATGTATGCCCTACTCGTCGACAACGTTTCGGG
>JBGSQJ010000154.1:0-3201 GCA_041738165.1 Bdellovibrionales bacterium | reverse complement strand
AGCAGCGAAGAATCTGCGCTCCTATGCCATAATCGCGATCGTCCGAACGAAAGATCTTTTTCTTTTCCTCAGTTACGGCTTCACCCTGATCCAATTGATGGTAGCTCATCACACGGTTTCGCAAGCGATGCCCCATATCTTCCAGGCGCAAATAGACCACCACACCTGACTCTTCCTCATTGATGCGCTTAAAAGACATCTCGAGGTAGTCGCCAGAGCGGGTCCGCAGAGACTTGAACACATCACCCATCAGACACTCAGAATGGACACGAACCATCACGGGTTTGTCCGGATCAATCTGGCCTTTGACCAATGCCACATGCTCACGGCCATCCAACTGATTCTCAAAAATGTGAATGCGGAAGTCACTGCCGTAATGCGATGGCATGTGAGCTTGTGCCCGCTCAATCAAAAACGATTCATTTTGAATTCGATAGCGGATCAAAGATTCAATAGTTCCTATTTTTATAGAGTGCTTTTTGGCGAACTCGACCAATTGACCCATGCGAGCCATAGTTCCGTCGGGGTTCATAATTTCGCAAATCACTGCCGCTGGATTTAATCCGGCCATTCGCGCCAAATCCACACTAGCCTCAGTGTGGCCGGCGCGTTTCAATACTCCACCATCTTGTGCACGAATGGGAAATATATGACCCGGCACAATCACATCTTCTGGTCCAGCAGAAGGATTAGATGCCACTTTGATAGTGAGGGCACGATCGGCGGCTGAGATTCCCGTTGAAACACCCTTAGCGGCCTCAATGCTGACTGTAAAAGCTGTGCGAAGTGGAGCTCGGTTGGTTTCATCTTTGGTCATCAATGGAAGACCTAGGCGTTCAATCTGTCCTGAGGTGAGCGAAAGGCAGATCAGGCCGCGCGCCTCCATGGCCATAAAATTCACCATCTGCGGTGTAATGTAATCCGCCGCGATAATCAAATCACCTTCATTCTCTCGATCCTCATCGTCCACCAAGATAACAGGGCGTCCGGATTTAATATCTTCAATAAGATCGGGAATGGAATCGAGGCTCATGTTTGCCTTTCCAGCTTTTGCAATTTCAAAAGATGAGTTAATCCGCGCGCCATATTGTCGATTTCAATATTGACCGAATCACCAAGCTTTAGAAGGCCAAGAGTCGTGCGCTTGAGCGTTTCGGGAATCAACCCCACCTGCAGAAGATTTCCTTCCACCACATTAAGAGTTAAACTTACCCCGTTGATAGTCACACTGCCCTTCGGCCAAAGGAACGGCGCCAATGAGTCAGGAAACTCAACACTTAACCTAGTTCCGCCTTCGCTCTGCTGATCGATCCTAGTGATCCGGCCGATGTCATCCACGTGGCCTAAAACCAAGTGTCCATGTATTCGATCACCAAGGCGTAAAGAGCGCTCTAGATTCACTACCCGCCCTACGACACTGGGATGTGTCCAACCGGTTACTTTAAGAGTCTCTGGGCCAAGGGCAAAGCGCATGCGATCGCCACCGCATTCTTCCAAGGTCAAGCAAACGCCATTAACAGCAATGCTGTCACCCGCTTTTAAATCTTTGAAATTATTAGGTTTTTCTATAAAAATACGGACGACTCCCGACTCTTCGCGGGAATCAACAACGGCGCTAGTAGTTTCAACAATACCTGAGAACACAAATTTGACCCTTTAGAGAGCGCACGCTACTCTTCAGGTATCACTGCGTCAAGTCATGGGTATTCAAAGACTTATTTAAAAGGGCAGAAGGCTTTTAAGGGCTCTGGAATGGTCGATTGCAGGGTGGCAAAGTGAACCCCTTCATTGAGCTTTTGGCGGGTCACATCTCTCAGCCTATCTAAGTCACTGATTTTCTGCTCTGAGAGATCTTGGGCTTTACCGAACTCAAACGGCGTTCGGTAGATTTCGTTATTCAGTGACACAGACGCTTCCCTTTTTTCGCTTTTAAAAAAGTCGCGCGCCGTGGTTACGGCCCAGACCAAATCGCGCACTCTTTCGTTTTCATTATGGATCAGTAAAATGCCAATACCGCTCAGCTCTTCGCTGATCCGGAAGCCGTCTCCTAAAATACGGTGAAGATCTCGGCTGACCTTTCCAATTTCGGTGACTGATTTCTTGCCTAGGCTGACCATGACTTGATCGACAAAACCTACCACCCGCGAGCCATCTTCAATTCTTAAAAGTACCGGAACTATCTTTCCAGAATGGAGCGAAAGCCGGATCGCCATATTGTAGTTGAGTTTATCCACCGTGTACTTGGGTTGGCTAATGAAGAAAAGAGATGCACCGTCAAAACTGGGCTGCAAATCCACGCTGTAGGCAGCATCTTGAAAAACGATCACTCCTTGCGATCGCTCTGTATCGCCGCTGATCTTCCTTGCAGCAAGTTCAGCAAATGCTTTTAGATCAATGCAAGCGCCAGTGAATGATTCTTCAGCGAATATTGTGACAGATGAAAATGAGATAGAAAGCGCTAGTAAGATGCGAATCATGACTGACGAAAGATGCAATGCCTCTGCCAATAATCATCTTACGCGTTAAAGCGCAGAGGCGATTACAGCCAGAGGCTGGGGCATAATTACCGTACTCAGGCCACCTGATCGCGCACTTTAATTGAACGTGAGTTTATCGCCCGTTTTGCCAATCTTCACGGTGTCACCTGGGTTGACTTTTCGCTCGAGGATCAATCGTGCCAAAGGATTCAATACCTCTTGCTGAATGACCCGCTTTAAAGGTCTTGCCCCGTATACCGGATCGAAACCCTTTTCGCCCAGCCAACGGACTGCCTCTTTTGAAATATCGATGCCAATTCGTTTTTCCAACAACCGACGCTTCACTTGCTCGAATTGTACCGAGACAATTTCATGGATTTGCTCTTCGCCGAGCGGATTGAAGATGACGGTCTCGTCTATGCGGTTAAGAAACTCTGGTCGAAAGTGCCCGCGCAGAGCATCCATCACGGCTTTGTCGCGCTGATCGCGGCTTAAGCTTTCGTCAATAAGCGCATGCGAGCCGACGTTTGATGTCATGATCATCACCGTGTTTTTAAAATCCACAGTTCGACCTTGGCCGTCTGTTAACCGGCCATCATCCAATACCTGCAATAGAACATTGAATACTTCCGAATGGGCTTTCTCGATCTCGTCGAACAAAATCACGCTGTACGGGCGGCGGCGAACTCGTTCTGTCAATTGGCCACCCTCTTCATAACCCACA
>JBGSQJ010000068.1:0-11421 GCA_041738165.1 Bdellovibrionales bacterium | reverse complement strand
GGCAGCTACGTGAATTATCTTGAGGGTTGCACGGCGCCGCAAAGAGACGAAAACCAATTGCATGCCGCCGTGGTCGAGCTGATTGCTCTTGATGATGCTGAGATTCGCTATTCAACTGTGCAAAACTGGTACACGGGCGACGTCAATGGCCGAGGGGGAATTTTCAACTTTGTAACAAAACGTGGAAAGTGCATCGGCAAGAGATCCAAGATTTCTTGGACACAAGTCGAAGCCGGCTCGGCGATCACCTGGAAATATCCCAGCTGTATTCTTCAAGGCGAAGAATCTGTTGGAGCCTTTTATTCAGTTGCGCTCACGCACGACAAAATGCAGGCCGACACTGGCACGAAAATGATTCATGTGGGAAAGAACACCAAGAGTACGATCATCAGCAAAGGGATTTCGACTGGCCACTCGGTCAACAGTTACCGCGGGCTAGTGAAAGTTCTGCCATCGGCGTCGGGAGCGCGAAACTACTCGCAGTGTGATTCGATGCTGGTGGGGGCCGACAGCGGCGCGAACACCTTCCCTTATATCGAAGTCAAAAACAATTCGGCGGTCGTTGAGCACGAAGCTTCAACTTCTAGAATTAGCGAAGACCAGCTTTTCTACCTTCAGTCGCGGGGGCTCAGCCAAGAAGAAACGATTTCTCTTTTGGTCAATGGATTTTGCAAAGAAGTTTTTAAACAGTTGCCTCTCGAGTTTTCGGTAGAGGCCGTGAAGCTTATCGAGATGAAACTCGAAAACAGTATTGGTTAATTTGAAAGGACCTGAAAATGTTAAAGATCGAAAATTTACGCTGTGAGATTGATGAAAAAGAAGTTTTAAAGGGTCTGAACCTCACGATCAATGCCGGTGAAGTGCACGCCATAATGGGGCCCAACGGTTCAGGTAAAAGTACGCTCTCTAAAGTTTTGGCTGGTCATCCCGACTACAAAGTGACTTCGGGAACCGTAAAATTTGAAATCAATTTTGAAGACCGCGATCTTCTTTCGATGTCGCCAGATGAGCGGGCGCGCGAAGGTGTGTTTCTCGCGTTTCAATATCCAGTAGAAGTTCCAGGCGTTTCGAACATCACTTTTTTGCGTGCGGCGTTCAATTCAGTTTGTCGCCACCAAGGTGTGGCCGAGATGAGCGAAGAAAAATTTCGCACATTTCTAGACGAGCGAGCCGCGCTCGTGGATCTTAATCCCAGCTTTCTAGAGCGGGCCGTGAACGAGGGATTCTCTGGCGGAGAAAAGAAACGCAACGAGATCGTGCAAATGGCCGTATTGTCACCGCGCTTGGCGATTTTAGACGAAACCGATTCAGGACTCGACATTGATTCGCTGAAAGTTGTGGCGGGCGGAGTTAATAAATTGAAACGAAAAGAAAATGCCATTTTGATGATCACCCACTATCAACGCTTGCTTGACTATATTGAGCCCGATTTTGTGCACGTTCTACACAACGGAAAAATAGTGGAGTCAGGCGACAAATCTTTGGCCACTCGGCTCGAGCGCGAAGGCTACGACTGGATCGTGCAGGCTCAGCCATGACGTTTTTGAATCAAGCCAAAGACCATTTCGATCGCATGTCTTCAGCCCTTAAGCTGCCGGAGCAAAAGCTGCGTCGAGATATGTGGGCTAAGTTTCAAGACGAGGGTTTTCCTGATTTTAAATCTGAGAGATGGAGATACACAAATCTCAGGTCTGTGACCCAAGCCGATTGGAAAATCGAATCGAATTCTTCAGCGGCCAAATTGCCAGAGAAATGGGCCAATTGGTGTCTGAAGTGGTCGAAGCACTCAGATGTACTGGTTTGCTTCGATGGGCAGTACAGGCCTGATTTGTCGATTGTAATTGAGGCCCGCGGCCTTCAAGTTGAAGCGGCCGAGCTTAAGACCTTCGATTTTGAGGTGGATGGATTTTGGGGCCTTAACCTTTCAATATCAAAATCGGGCTATAGCTTAAGGGTGCCAGCTTCGACTCAGCTTGAGCGGCCGGTTTTTGTTTTGAATTTTGTTTCTCAAATGAACGCCTGGAGCAGTGTCTTCAATGAGTTGGTGTTAGAGCCCGGTTCTTCTGCAACTGTTTTTGAGCTTCAAGTTTCAGTCGACGGAACTTTTGTTGCCAACGACCTCACTCTGGCGCGTTTAAAGAAGGGCGCCAAATTGGACTGGGTCCGTGTGCAAGACTTGGCACAAGAGGGTTTTGGTTTTTCAGAGCAGGTTGTTGAGGTTGGTGAAGCCGCCGAATTAAATTGGACGCAAATGCAAGCGGGCTCAGAATTGGCGCGAGGTTCCCTAACGGCCAAAATGTTGGGCCGAGAGGCCAAGGCCCATGTGAATGGGTTGACCTTCGGTCGATCAAAACAACATCTCGATCAGCGCATATTGATGAGTCACGAGGTGGGAGAGACCGAAAGCTCTCAGTTGTTCAAGGGCATTTTCAAAGATCGATCGCGGGGAGTGCTCAATGGCAAAATATATATCGCAAAGAATGCGCAAAAGGTTTTGTCGAACCAATTGAATCACAATCTATTGCTTAGCCCTGGCGCCGAGGCCGACACCAAGCCCGAGCTAGAAGTTTATGCCGATGATGTGAAGGCCAACCATGGCGCAAGTGTGGGGCGTCTCAGTGACGAGCAACTCTTTTACCTACAGAGTCGCGGCATTCCCAAACACCTGGCGGCTCAAATATTGGCAAGAGCCTTCGTGGACGACGTGGTTTTGAAAGTTGAAAATCGGTTTGTAAGACAAGCTCTTGAAGAGTGCATTGAGTCGGTGTTGCCGCACTTCGCGACTGAAATGGAGCTCGATTCATGAGTGAATTGTTGAATAAGGTGCAGCCAGAGTTTCTGCAGCTCACTAGAAAAGTTCGAGACCGCCGACTCGTTTATCTAGATAGTGCGGCGACGACTCTAAAGCCACGGGCCGTAATTGATGCGGTAACAGAATCGTTGGCTTGGGGCGCGGCCAATGTTCATCGGGGCGCACATTTGTTGAGCGATGAAGCTACAGAAAAATTTGAGGCCGTTCGGGCTCATGTTGCGAGGTTTATTGGCGCCAAACAAAGCTCTGAAATTGTTTTTACAAAAGGCACGACAGAGGGTTTGAATCTATTGGCCAGCTCGTTGGGTGAGATTTTGATTGAGCCAGGCGACGAAATTCTGGTCAGTCAAATGGAGCATCATTCGAATATTGTGCCCTGGCAGATGATGGCCAAACAAAAAGGCGCAAAAGTCTTATTTGTGAGAGTGACCGATCAAGGTGAGATTGACCATGAACACTTCAAATCGCTGCTGAGCCCGCGTACAAAAATTGTGAGCTTGGTGCACTTGTCGAATTCTCTGGGCACGGTCAATCCGTTAGCCGAGCTGTTTAAGCAAGCGAGGCAGGTGGGAGCCATTTGTGTGGTGGACGCCGCTCAATCGATTTCATTTATGCCTATTGATGTTGCGACACTGGGATGCCACTTTCTCGTGTTTTCAGGTCACAAAATTTTTGCTCCTACTGGTGTGGGCGTTCTTTATGGTGAGCTTGAGCTGTTAAACAAAATGCCCCCCTATCAAGGCGGCGGTTCGATGATTGAGCGAGTCTCTGAATCAGGAACGACCTTTTTGGACGCTCCCCACAGATTTGAGGCGGGAACCCCTCCGATTGCGGAAGTCATGGGACTCGGTGCTTCGTTGAGGTTTGTCGAGTCTATCGGTCTCGAGGCCATCGCGTCACACGAGCGTACGCTGCAAGTGTACGCGGCCGAGTGTTTGCGAAAGCTCGGAGACATAGAGATCTATGGACAGTCGGCCGACCAGGGGCCTATTTTGTCGTTCTTGATCAATGGTTCTCACCCATCCGATGTAGGTGCACTACTTGATCAGCAGGGAGTGGCGGTTCGGGCCGGTCACCATTGCTGTCAACCCTTGATGGCTCGGTTTGGAGTCGTTGGAACAGTGAGAGCTTCATTTTCAATTTATTCAAGTGACGAAGATGTAGACCAGTTTGTAGAAGCGCTTCGCAAGGCGAAAGGAATGCTGCAATGAACACCGCTATCAGTTCAGCCGATTTATTAATCAGGACACTTCCCACACCAAATCCAAATGCGCTCAAGTTTGTGATGAACCAGGCGTTTAAATCAGAAGGAAAGGCGACCTTCACTGACATCAAAGCCTGTGAACATTTGCCGATGGTGCGGGACCTCTTTCATATTGAAGGCGTCACTCAGATACATCTGTTTCAAAACACTTTGACCGTCACGCATGATGGAACAGTGACAGATGATCAACTCGCCGAATCCGTAGATGCAGTCATTCGTTCACGCTATGCCGTGCATGACCCTGAATTTGGAGAGGCTGAGCTAGTCAAAGCGCGCCCCGCTCACACGGACCCGACGCTTATCGAAATTGAAGCGATCCTCGATCGAACGATTCGGCCGGGTCTCCAGGCCGACGGCGGCGATATTGAAGTTTTAGAGTTAAAAGACAATCAGCTGAGCATTGTGTATCAAGGGGCTTGCGGTGGTTGCCCGAGTTCTATGATGGGAACCTTGGATGCCATTCAGGGTATCATACGAAACGAAATGAATTTGCCAGATTTGATAGTTTCACCAGTTTAGACGCTCAGGCGTTACGACCCTTGGTTTTTAATGAAAAACTTTGTAGCGGGGTGCATTTTGCTCAGTCGATTCGAGCAATTCTTTTTGGCTGGTCCTAAACTGTTCTTCTAAAAGCGTATTGAATTGCGCGCTGTCAGCGAAAATCATTCCGCCTTTTGACCCGCTAGCGACAAGGTGAATCTGTTTGTTGTCGAAAGCATTTTGTTTCAATGTGAGTTCGATTTCACGAGGCTCATTGGCCACTATGTTTTGAATTTTTCCTTTGACCACTCCGTTGATCAATTCAACGTCTGCCGGAAGATTAAATTCGTAAGTCACCTCAGAGAGATTCGACTCGCTCAAAATTTCACCAACGAGCACAAACGTGTCCCCTGGCTCTTCGGGCTTTGCTCCTCTAAGAGCGACTTTGGCCGAGAGCGGGCCTCGAAGCTTCTTTGTGTGCTTGAGCACGTCACCCTTAGATAGCGCAAAAGATTTGGCTTTCACCGATGGCCCTAAACTTGCGGGTGACCTCGTCGCGCTGGGTTCATAACTCACCCAGGCCAAGGCCATTAGCCCGACGAACATTAGGGCGGTACCAAATTTGCCTGACATAAAGTGCTCCCATTGAGTTTAAGTGAGTAATTAACTGCGCCGCCAAGGCTTCCCCCGGTGTAAACATTCACATTGATCAGGTAGTCACCAGCCGCAAAACTGGCGGTAACGGTTTCGCTTTGGCTGCTGGCCGCACTGCCATCGGGCTGCTGCCGGCTGTAACCGATCATGTCTGAGGCCACGCCAAAGCGAGCGGTCGAGTTGTAAACATAAAGATCAATGTCGGCTTCGGTGCCCGAGGCATCGGCGTCTGAATATTCAAGAGTGATCGTGTTAGAGCCCGCACTTGAAATTTTGAGATGATAAAAATCGTTATTGCGAAACAGATCTGAGGTTGACAGCGAGCCGGTGTCGCCCGAAACGGTGGCTGGGGTGATCGAAACCGCGGCGCAAGCGCCCGTGGTCACGTACTGAGCGTAGTCGGCCGTGCTGGCCGTGTGCCTTTCGACGTTTCGAATAGTTGTCCAGTCTGAGCCGCCGTTGTAGGTCTCAAGCCATTTTTGCGCGAGGTGTACGTGCCCCACGTTTCGAAAAGCAAATGTTGAATCCTTTAAGCCGTAGGTTGATTTTGTGAGCGCGGCCCAGATTTCGGGAAACTTTCCAGATACACCGTCTGTGGCAGTAAACTGAGTGTCGCCATTCGAATCGATGGCGTCCCAAAGCATTCGCGTGACCGAAAATTCTCTGAAATTCCCCTCACCCGAGTAGTTGGGGTAATCGCTGCCGATTGCAGCTGTTTCTAAATTTGTGCGAAAAATCAGGCTCGTGGTTCCATCGACGTTCCCGGTCGTGTCTGTGTAGTAGGGGGTCGCAGCTGCGCCATAAAGAACAGCGGCTTGAAAGAAGTTACCCCAGCCCTCACTCCACGCCAGCCTTGGGTCAATGACCTTGTTGCCGTTATGTGAGCCGCCGGGCGAGTCGGTTTTAAACACAACGTCTTCAAGAAAATGACCGTACTCGTGCAATATGACCGAAGGGTCAAAGTGATCTGTGTCTGAGCTTTCGGTGTCGCCGTTGACTCCGCCCAAAATAAAAAGCCGGCTGTAACTGGGCAGATAGAAACTTAAGCCACTGCTTGAGCCAAAATAGCCATTGGGGTTGTAGCCTTTCTCCCAATACGCGGTGACCTTTGGCGCGACCGTAAAGGAACTGCATCCGGTGAAGCTGCACGTGCCAACTTGGGCCCTTAGGTAATCGTTGGCATCTACGATGCGATCAAGAATGTGAAATGCAGCTCCCAAAGTCGTGCCGTTTGCTGGCGCCGTGAGTGTTCCGATATTTGTGCTCGTTGTGGCCGTTACTGAAGTGGTGAGTGAGTAAAAGGTGTTCGATTCAGGAGCGCCCAAAACGCTGGCCTTGACGTACGAATTATCGGCTCTTGAATTGATCGAGACGGTGTAGTTAGAGCCATTGTTCGGAAGCGTAAATGAAAAAGCGCCGCTGGCGTTGGTTTCAGCACATTGAGACACATTGCCCGAGGCATCGGTTACCCGAACTTCAGCGTAACGAATGGGCTTGGCTGTCGCGGGATAGCTGGGATCGCTTGTGCTCGAAGAACCCAGGCCACCGGTGGCACCTGATGAATAGGGCTCACGGCGGACATACTGAGCTGTTCCTGAGATCGTGATTGGCGAGGAGTAGCTGACAGAAGCCGAGCAGTAGGCCGTCTCAGAGGGGCCCTGGTACGTAGGGCTTACTCGTCCGCCCGTGTTTCCGCCAGATGAGGTCGTGCCCGACGAACAACCTGCCGCCAGCATGAGTGAAAACAGCCCTAAAATGAACCTGAAAATGAGCGGAAACATCCAACTATCTTTTCGGCTAGATCAGACTTTCGATTGAGGACTTTCGGCTGATCAAAAGATTGGCACCCTGACTAAAGTTTGCGTCTCAAAATGAGAATGTTTATACTTTGGTCGACTATGGAGAAGGGTTTTAACTCAGATATCACTTGGATGGGCACTCAGTACCACGTTCAAACCGAGGATTGGGGATCTATGAATCCCTTTTTGGTGAGCCGAGTTTTTTGTAATGGCGCCGTCGTAAAAAGTATCAAGACGTCCTATCAAGAAGTTTTGCCCGTCACAATGGCCGTCCAGTCCAAATCCATTCGTCTAGCTATGAAGATCCAGCATCAAGAAATTCTAGACCTGCTCGTTTCTGGTCAATTGCTCTAGGTCTCTATAAACTTAATCTTAATATGATTTCATTTTCTCATGCCTATAAAGTCTATTCGAACGGCTACCAAGGTCTTCGCGATGTTTCATTCACAATAGAAAAAGGCGAATTCGCATTTCTAACGGGGCCCAGCGGAGCTGGAAAAACCACGCTCTTTCGTTTGGTTTCAGCGTACGATCGGCCATCGAGTGGGCAAGTCAGTGTTTTAGGTTCTGAAATCGCGTCGCTTAAGGCATCAGAAATTCCATTTTTTAGACGCCGAATTGGAGTCATCTATCAAGATTTCAGGCTTCTTAAAGATCGCACAGTCTATGAAAACGTCAGCCTTCCACTTTTGGTTCGAGGAGATCGCACAAGCTACATTGATCGGCGCGTGCGGGAGGTTTTGGATCAGGTGGGTTTGAGTTTCAGAATGGAATCTTTCCCAAGTGAAATTTCGGGCGGTGAGCAACAAAGAGTCGCCATAGCAAGAGCGCTGGTGCACCATCCCGGCGTTTTGGTGGCCGATGAGCCAACGGGAAATTTGGATTCGGCAATGAGTGAAGAGATCTTTGATTTGCTCGAAACCGTAAATGCACAGGGAACCACGGTGTTTGTCGCGACCCACGATGCCGACTTGATCAGACGAAAGCCCTTTCGAAATATTAAAATTTCTGAGGGCGAGGTTCGTGTGTGAATCGCAATTTACTGCGCCAACACATCTTTCGGGCTTGGAGCCGGCATTGGTCGCTGCAATTGGCTTCGGTCACGGTGATGACTTTGGTTCTCATGATGCTCAATGCGCTCCTTTTTGGTTTTGACGTTTTCAATGCCACAATCAACAAGTGGGGGCAGGGTTTAGATGCCATCGTCTATTTTAAAGAAAGTGTACCCGTCGACAAAATCGAAGAGATACGCAAGCAAATTGAGGACTCTCGCGACTTTGTTGACGTCAAATTTTCTAATCGAGAAGAAAGCACAAAACGATTTTTGCAATCGATGGGTCCCGACGCTCAAGAGCTTCTTGAAGATCCCAAATGGAAGTCTCCTATTCCCGACAGCTTAGAACTCAAGCTGAGCAGCAAAATCAATATGACCGATCGACCTCAGGTGCTCGAAAACTGGAGCCAGCGGCTCGGCGCCTCTGGATTAATTGAAGATTTTTTTTACGGCCAAGGATGGATCGAAAACTTCGCACGGTTTGTCTCGGGCGCTAAGGGATTGATTTTGGCCATTTGGATTCTTAGTCTCTCGGTCGGATTGTTGATCGTGAGCAATTGCATTGGCTTATCTTTCTGGCAGCGGCGAGATGAAATCGAAGTGCTTGAGCTTGTCGGCGCAACACGTGGCTTTATACGCAAACCCTTTTTGGTCGAAGGGCTTACACTTGGTCTTCTTTCGGCCGGTTTGTCGTTGGGTCTTAGCTATCTTTTGCATTCGGCAGCGATCGGATGGGCCAATCAGGATCTTGGATTTTGGATCTCTCTTGATGGCGTCAGGGCATTGGGTTGGATGTCTTTTGCAATGAATGGAATTACCGGATTGGCTTTTGGCTTCTGGGGGGCATGGAATTGCGTGCGCAAATTGAATACGGGTTGGTCTGCGGCCTCTCGCTAGTCCTTTTGGGATTAGGGTTTGATTCGAAGGCTGCCGTTGACGAGCAAATGAATGAGGCCAAAGAAACGCTATCGGACGTTGAGAGGTCCTATCGCGAAGGCTTAGCCGAGCTCTTTTCTATAAACAAAAATGTTCGAGATATGGCCCAGAGGCGACACGAACTCAATCTCAAAATGATGGAACACGAAGCGCGCGTGCGCTGGACGGCGCAGGATCTCGACGATTTGCAATCGCGCACTGATCTTAGGCGAGAACGGCTAGGCAAACGCCTGCGGTCCATTTATCAATCTCGTTATCGCAAAGGCATAGAGTGGCTCTTTTCTGCAAGGTCACCAGTTGAGTTAGAAAGAAACCAGAGGTTTTTAAAAAAATTGGCCATTGATGATTATCGTGCGCTCAAGCGGCTGCTTGTCGACCTGAGGCATGTGCGCGAAAAACGAAAAGAGCTAGAAAAATTGGTGGCCAGATTGATTCGAATGCAGAAAAATGTAAAAAGCCAAGAACAAGATCTGGCTCGGCAGCTGACTCATCGCTCGCAGCGATTGGCCGAACTAAAGAAAATTAAATCCACGCAACTCACCAAAATCAAATCCTTGCGCGCACTTGAGCCGCAGTTAGAGGCGAACTACTCATTTTATGAAAAGCAAGGTGGCCTGAACCCTCCTGTCGTGGGTCGCTTGGTCAGGCAGTACGGCGCCTATGTTGACCCTCAAAATCGCTTTCGACTCCTTCATAAAGGTCATTTCTACGCGGTTGATCGCGGTCAAGAGATTCACGCGGTGTTTGATGGCAAGGTGGCTGTGGCCGGAAAAGTTCCTGGCTACAGTTCGCTCGTTTTGCTCGATCATGGTGACAACTACTACTCGGTCTATGCCTACGCTTCTAAGATTCGAGTTCGCGAAGGTCAAACTGTTAAGGCCGGGGAAATTATGGGAACAACCGGAATTGGGTCGCCCCTTTTTGGTCCAGGTCTACACTTTGAAATTCGGCATTTTGCCGATGCCATTGACCCAAGTCCATGGATCAAAGAATCTGTCGTTAAGGCTCAGGCCAGCACTTCACCAGGAGGAGAAATATGAATATGCGAAAATGGAGCTGGCTTGCTGCTGCCTTAGGTGTGGCCCTGGTTTTGGGCCTATCAAACATTCGATCGATCGCCGAAGAGCGCTACGAAGATTTGCAGCTGTTTGCAAAAGTTCTCAACCTGGTGCAACAGTACTACGTAGAACCGGTCGACACTAAAAAACTTATTTACGGCGGCATCAAGGGGATGCTTCAAGAGCTGGATCCTCACACGAATTTTCTTCCCCCCAATATCTACAAAGAATTTGAAAATGAAACTAGCGGTGAATTTGGCGGCATCGGTATAGAAATCACAGTGCAAAATGGTGTGCTGACAGTTATCTCACCAATTGAAGACACACCCGCGTGGAAAGTTGGGATTCAAGCCGGCGACAAGATTATATCGATTGATGGGGCATCGACAAAGGGCTTTAGCTTGGCTGAAGCGGCTCAGTTGATGAAGGGCAAAAAAGGCGCCAAGATCAAGTTGGGTATTTTTAGAGAGAGCTTCGACGCACCAAAAGAGTTTGTGATTCAGCGAGGAACCGTTCGCATTCACTCCGTGAAGTACGTCGATCTGACGGAGGGCTACGGTTACATTCGAGTCACCAGTTTTATAGAGAACACGTCCTCAGATCTGAAAAAGGCCATCAAAGCGCACGAAAAAAAGTACAAAGGCGTAAAGGGATTGGTAATTGATTTGCGCCGAAATCCCGGGGGCTTGCTCGATCAGGCGATCAAAGTGAGCGATTTGTTTTTAGAGAGCGGTACGGTTGTGAGCACGATGGGCCGAAGTCAAAAAGAAAAAGAAGTGGTTTTTGCGAAAAAGGCTGGAACGTTTCCCGGTTTTCCTTTGATTTTATTGGTCGATGAATATTCGGCGAGTGCGGCCGAAATTTTCGCAGGCGCTTTACAAGACAACAAACGAGCTCTCGTTATGGGCCACCGAACTTTCGGCAAAGGATCTGTGCAAAGTGTGGTGAAGCTGGGTGATGGATCAGGGTTGAAACTCACTGTTGGCCGCTACTACACACCGAATGGTCGCAGCATTCAAGCATATGGAATTGTGCCCGATATTGAACTCGAAGATTTTTCACCCGAGGTTTTAGAAAAAGCGCGAGTCAAACATGATGGACGCCGTGAGGGCGACATTCAGGGTCATTTGATTGGCGAAAAAGAAGAGTCAGACAAGCCTGACAAAGAGAAAAAATCTGAGAAGATGTCGAAGTTTCGGCAGACTCAATATTGGTGGACCGAATCAGATTCAAAGTCGAACAAAGACTTAACTCCTAGAGACAAGTTGCTTAAAGACGACTTTCAGGTTCAGCAAGCCTACAACTACTTAAAAGCCTGGGTGATTATTAAATAGGTGCCAGGTTCCGAAACCGGGGCGCGGTGC
>JBGSQJ010000053.1:0-1980 GCA_041738165.1 Bdellovibrionales bacterium | reverse complement strand
AAAGCGCGAACAATCTCAATCTTTCTTTGCACTCCGTAAGGCAGTGACCCGGCCTGCTTATCCCATAAAGGGTTGAGATTAAAAATTTTGAGCAGACTCATGGCCCGCGCTCGAAATTCCTCTTCTTGAGAAAAATATGATTTGGCCCGCAAAACTGCAGAAGGCAGGGTGTACCCACAGGTTTGGTGCATCGACACCGCAACGTTTTCTAATACGGTTAACTGGCTAAACAAACGAATATTCTGAAAGGTGCGGATCACTCCGCGGCGCGCGACCTCAAAAGCTTTAAGCCCGCGAACCGACTGCCCCTGAAAAAAAACATCTCCGTGTGTCGGTTGGTAAATCCCCGAGATCAAATTGAACGCCGTGGTCTTACCTGCGCCATTGGGGCCAATCAAACCCACCAATTCGCCACTGTCGATGGACAAATTCATTTTTTCGATCACTTTTAGTCCGCCAAATTGAATGCTAACGTCTTTAACTTCTAACAGCACGCCGCCTCCAATTGATCTTATTCCATTCGCGCCCACCAAAAAGACCCTCGGGCCGAAGAATCATTAACAAAATTAAAATCAAAGAATAAATCACCATGCGCAAATCCACGCCCGTGTACTCTTGCATGCCTCGCAAAACTTGCGGAAGAATGGTAACGATAATCGCACCAAAGACCGAGCCGGTCATGCTGCCCATGCCGCCTAAAACAACCATGATCACAACATCCACGCTTTTAATAAATTGAAAGCTAGAGGGGTTGAGCGAATTGGTTGTTTGCGCGAACAATGCTCCGGCCGCCCCAGCAAAAAAAGCAGAGATGACGAAAGCATTGACCTTAGTCGCCGTGGTGTTGATTCCCATGCACTCAGCAGCGATCTCATCTTCACGAACGCTTAGGAAAGCCCGACCATAAGAGCTGTGCACCAGTCGCCACAAGATCAGTACGGTAAAACCTGACCAAAGATAGATATGCATACACGAGGCGAAATCAATAGCCCCAGGAATTCCGTAAAGACCACGGGCTCCGCCAAGAAATTCTAAATTTAAAATAATGACACGAATAATTTCACCAAAGCCCAAAGTCACAATCGCCAGATAATCGCCTCGCAAGCGCAACGATGGCATTCCGACAAAAAATCCGGCAACGGCAGCAATCAACCCGCCCGCCAATGTGTAAATGGGAAAGGATAAGATTTGAAGAGCTTCAGGAAAGGGTTGGAAATTTGTGCTGAGCAAGGCGCCGGTATAGCCACCCACAGCCATAAAACCGGCGTGACCCAACGAGAACTGCCCGCAAAATCCATTCACCAGATTCAAACTGGTCGCCAACATCACATTGATGGCAATATTAAAAACGATCAGTTGAACATAGGACTCAAACCAGCCGGTTTGGAAAGCTAAAAAGCTAACGGCATACGCAACCCCAACAACCAATATCCAACCCCGCCAACGCTCCCAATTATTGGCGCGCGGATTCATACCTTCTCAACCTTCACTTGGCCCATTAAACCCGAAGGCTTAAACAGCAGGATAAAAATCAATAGCCCAAAGGCCAAAGCATCGCGGTACGAGCTAGAAAGATAACCAACCACCATCTCTTCACTTAGACCCATTATCAAACCGCCCAAGACGGCTCCGTGCATATTACCGATCCCGCCAAGCACTGCGGCTACAAATGCTTTTAGACCAAACAACAAGCCCATCAGTGGCTCAATCTTTGGATACTTCAAGCCCACCAATACAGCACCAATTCCCGCCAGGGTGGATCCCAAAACGAAAGTCAGCATAATCGCTGAATTCACATTGATGCCCATCAAGGTGGCCGAGCGAAAAGAAAAGCTGGTGGCCCGAATCGCCATTTTCAAACAGCGTTTTTAGTGACCGAGAAAAATTCCGGCACCGATCGCAATGGCAAAGCCTTTTTAAGCGTGACCTTGGCTGACTCGACCGGACATGTGAACGGACGCATGTTTGAAAAGGTTGATA
>JBGSQJ010000459.1:0-17550 GCA_041738165.1 Bdellovibrionales bacterium | reverse complement strand
AGAAATCATAATTTCTTAGCTTCGCCAAATGTTCCATACTCTTATAGAAGCGCGATCGATTGACCATAACCTGATAAGGAACCTCTTGTTCAAGATCGTAACTCATCGTATTTTTAATCCCTTCAAGAAAGCCCGAGTAGTGTTGCCAATCTCCCGCCCAATAAACCCAATAGTCTCTCGGCAATCGATTAACCTCACTCGTACGCAAAAGATCCAAACACGGCTCGAAATACCTTTGAAAATCCCTAGTAAGTAAGTTTGGATTCAAGTTGGGGTTACCAAACGTGGCATTGGGTTGAAGCGGAATGGACACTCCAAATTCAAGGCTCAGTTTTTCTGCAAAACGGAGAAAATCAATAAAATACGGCACGCAAAGAACGTTCAGTGTCGGCAAAAACATGATTTTTAGACCCGGCAGACGAGCTGAAAGTAACTTACGAATATTTAAGCAAAATCGCTCCCAATCGAGGCCGTAACGGGCGATTTCAGCAATTCGTCCTGTGGATTCAAACGATACATTGAGTACAGTCTGATAACCTTCTTCTTGCAACTCCTCAACGAGCTGAATGAGCTCCGCCAAACGCTCTTTTTTGCAGTTTAAATTCGAAATCATTCTGAACTTCATTTCAACATTCCCGGATTCTTTGGCCTCTTTAAAAGCACGTCGAACAACTGAACCAAACTGGGGATGCAAAGTGGGTTCACCACCACGAATCGAAAAAATCTTAACACTTCTAACAATTGATCTATACCAACGCCAGAAATAGGCATCAAACTCAGATGTAGAATCTCTATTCATAGATAAATAATTTTGTTTAGATATCGCTCCTTTTTTAAAATCTTCAAGAGCCCAACTCGACGAATCGGCACTTCCGCAATAGAGGCACTTCATATCACAAATATTGCTCAACTGAATTTCTAGGTGCCCCACCTCATCGGTGCGAAAGAGAGGATGGTCATCGTGTAAATCAGAAATAGACCCATTCAAATCCGAGATCACATTCTGATACTTTTGCATCAAAACGTCTTGACCGTATCTTGGGCTTGGGCCGTGGCGGTTCTCGGAATCCCAGCATGACTTGCAATCGGAGTGTTGATCACCCAACCACATTTCTCTACGACGCTCACGCAGATATTTGTTATTCACCATTTCGTCAATTGACGTTTCGCCGTTGGGATCAAGTGCAACGGATCTTGCTGGTGTGTAACAACACATTTTAACTGATCCTCGTCCAAGATTAACTAGTGGGTAGGACCATCTACTGATGCAAAGATTGGGACCTTGTCGCTCAGGCATCCAGGTACACTATTTGAACAGCCATTTCTAAGTCAAGTTTAGCGGCGCTGCTTGAGGCGGCGACCGCCGCTTCTAGACGAACTCCCGCCGCTCTTGCTAGAGGACGAGCTACCCGACGACGAAAAAATTCCGACTCCAAGGTCCATACTAAATTCGGCCACATATCTGCGATCCTCAATCTGGCCCGGATAGTCGCCAAGTTCGACGCCATAGGTGGCAGCGTCAACTTTGAACAGCCCCAAGTCTACGCCGACACCGCCCGTGTAATAGCCTTCGCGAAATCCTGCTCTGACCGAGAGAATAGGCAATTCGACCTCGACACCAAAATTGATTTTTCGGGTCAACTGAAGATCTGAACGATTGAGATACCTAAAGTCTACTGCTGGCGCCACAGAAAGAATGGGAGTGTCGAAAAGCACCCCTACACCAAGTGTCAAATCTCCTTCTTCACTGGGCATCTCTTGCGTGAGATCGTCCGAGTTAAATTTTATCTCGCCGATATTTTTCCAGGCCACAGCTAAGGTGGGAGTGATCAAGGGAAGCGGCACCGTAAAGTTTAGACCGGCGTCGGCACCATAGCCTGTGCCCCATTTTGTCACGTCGTTAACGATCACGTCTTTGTCTAGATCGGCCAATGAGCTGGCCCGGTAGGTCGTACGCGTACCGGTGCGCTTGATGTATTTCAATGCAAATCCCACTTGCATAAAGGGGCCGAGCGGCACTCCGAGACCACCAATGTATCCGACATCATTGATCGCGTTGATATACACTTCAGGGTATACAGGGTTATCGACCTTCGCGAGGACATCGATATTGCTGTAAAAGCCAAATGCCACCATTGGCGCATAAAACATCGACTGCGCACCGAGACTGGCTGAAGCATGCTCACCGTAGAGTTCTTCGATTAAGTCCGCATAGTCTTCAGAAGTGGTGTCCCCATCGTCTTGAAACTCTCTGACCTTGTCGTAGGCCTCAATTCCGCTACCTCCAGCTTTTACCCCAAACACTTTCCATCCAATATCACCAATTTTGGCCAAGCCTGCAGGATTGTAAAACAGTGCGGAGTGATCATTGGCGATCGCGGTGAACGCATCGCCCATGCCAAGTGCGCGAACTGACGAATTCGAAGTTGAAGTGATCGCGGCGAAAACATCGACCGCAGTCACGAGCAATAAGATTGAAGTGAATCGCCTCATTAAGGACAAAAGCACGCGCTCACATCCCCTGTGCAATCCGACCCCAGCCCCACCACACTATCTTCTTTAAGAATACTTCGAATCCCTTTTAAGTGATTAGCCGTAAGCGAAGCCGGATCGGTGATGGAGCAAAAGTCATAGGCGGCATTAACTCCTGCCAAAGTGGTGCATGCAGAAGAAATACTAGTTAATGAGGCGTCGCCCAAATCAACGCCCGATGTGACAGCCGCAATATTGGCAATGGCCAACGTGATCCCTGTACCCAATTGTTGCACGTCTGGATCGTACAAATCGCCCGCCACACGCGAAGCCCCTGAGTTGCACGGCGCATAGGCCGCATCCACCGTGCCATTTGAGTCTGAGTCGGCGTATAGACTCAAAACATTCCCGATTTTTGCAAAGCTGATCAAAACCAAAAACATGTTTTCGTCTGATGATCGCTCACTTAAGGTTCCGATGGACTCAACGAGATCTTCGGCAGCCAAACATGCGTCGATTTTAGCCGCTGTCCCCCCCGTAAAGGCCGAAAGCAAAAACGGAAACAGCCGAGTCGACCCGATGTTTTTCAACGCTTCCACAAAACTCAAAAAATTTAAACCACATATTCCAGCATAGGCTGAGGCTTTTAGTGTGATGACCTCTCGATTCGCGGTGTATGAGGCTGTCATCAGTGCTATTTTTTCGAGCGCTCCGGTGTAGTCGCCATCATTGATCAGCTCAAGCGCGTCGTAGTAGAGAGCTTCATTTGAATTTTTGTCTGCAAAATTTTCGAGTATATTCACTGAACAGCTTGATGACGAAAGTAAAACGAGCACAGACAATGCACAAACGCGAAGTTGCTTAGAGAACGCCATCCTGGCCCCCAATTCATCACAAGCAGAATTGAGCCGATCCATCAGCTCAATTCCTATCTACATAATCATAATATAAAAGTGGTCGAGAGAGCTATCAGGCTCCGGTCTAGTTGCAATAGCCTGTGCTCGAGTTGAACGTCTTGTTGTTCATGTAGCACAAAAGCGCCTGACCGACGTTGGTCGATGACCCGCCTGCAGCATCAACAGCAGAATTGATATCTGAACAAACATCCTTGTCGGCGCTATTGGACGCGCAATAAGAACTCGCCAAGCTGGATATGACAGTTCCGACTGTGGCCAAGTCTGAAGTGCATGCGGCGTCTGTTGGGGGACTCGCCGTACAAGCCGCAAGCATGGTGTTGACGGCCGTGTTGATGGAACTCGGATCATTGATGTCAATTGCATTTCCAGTAATTGTTTGAATCGTTTTATTCAAATACGTACCCGCAACAATGACGCCTGAGAGGTACATAAGGCCCTTAACTTCAGTCAGCTGGCAAAATTTGTCAGCGAGTAGCGCCTTGGTGTAGCCCTCAGTGACTGTGCTCTTATCGAGGCTCAAAATCGACATATAAGCCGCCTCTTTGTTCGTCACTGTCGAATTTTCCATGACCTCATAGGCCTTAACAATTTTGTTCTCTATCAATCCGCCTGAAGTCATATAAATTCCACACTTTAAAATATTGGCTTGTTGGGAATCATAGTCCTCAATGTACGAAAGGCACTCGGTCGCCTCGGTTGGATTGCTTTGTGAAACATTGTCTAAGCACTCTTGGGCTTTGGCCAAGTTGTTGGTCTCATCTTTTTCGACGCAGCCAGAAGCCACCAAACCAATCGTCAGCAAAAACACACTCAAGACTTTCAGAAAACCGGGCAGTTTCATCGGCTTCACTCCAACATTGTTTTGTAAAATCTCTCACGGGCTGAAGGGTGTGGCAACTCGACCCGACTGGCGTCGGGATTTCGCGCTGATGTCTCAAGATGAGGCGAAGAGGTCTCGATAAGAATAATATGAAAGATATGCGAATCAACCTTTTGACGGCTGCGCTTTTCATAGCTTCGCTAGGGCCATGCCCTTCGGCAACGGCCACCGAGAGATATGAATTTTTCAATGGAGTGCGAGCCCTTGGGATGGGCGGCGCCATGGTGGCTACTGTGAATGATGAAACCGCTCTGCTCGCCAATCCTGCGGGGCTTGGAAAACTTCGAGATTACTTCATTACAATCTTAGATCCAGAAGTCGATGTGGGCGCGCAGACCGAACAGATTGCCGGTACTGATATTTTAGATATGCGAGATCCTCAAAAAGCTCTCGACAAAACCAACGTCAACCTAGACAAACGGCTTCACGGCAGAGCCCAAGTTTTCCCCTCGATCGTCGTTCCAAATTTTGGGTTTGGTGTTTTTGGAAAGTACGAGTTTAACGCTGAAACCGTGAGCGAAACCAATAAATTTGAATACAACTACACCAATGATTACGCCGCCGTGTTTGGCTTTAACTTTCGCATTTGGAATGGAATCATCAAGTTGGGCGCAAATGCCAGGGCCATCAATCGCATTGAAGTCAGACGAGACGACATCGACCCCACCAGCACAGATCTCAAACTCGACACTTTAGCATCAGAAGGCATGGGACTCGCCTCGGATGGCGGTCTGATTATCACTGTGCCTACGGCTTGGCTACCCACTCTTGCGGGTGTTTACCGAGATATCGGTGACACTTCTTACAGCTACCGAGACGGAATGTTTTTGAACACGAGCGAGAGGCCAACGACAACAAAGGGAACACTCGACGCGGCCATCGCCATTCACCCTCTGCTCGGAAAGCGAGTGCGCTCCACTTGGACAGCCGAGTTTCGCGACGCCATGAACGTGGTCGAAGAAGACGTGAAAGATCCCATGAGACGCTTTCATGCGGGTTTTGAAATCAACCTTGCAGATGCCTTGTTCGTGCGAGGCGGCTGGCACCAGCGTTACTGGACGGCTGGCTTTGAGCTTTCAATGCTGAATTATCAGTTTCAGGCCGCAAGTTACGGCGAAGAGATTGGCACCGCCGAGCAAACGCGCGAAGATCGCCGTTATGTAGGAAAATTTGCCCTGCGATTTTAAAAGTCGAGTGCCAACTCGAGCATGTAGCGTCGACTTTCTTTTGGAGACTTCTCGGTCCCGACTTCCTCACCATAGGATGCCACATCAAGCTGGAACCATGCCAGCCTGGCACCTAAACCGGCGGTCCAGTATCCCTGGTTAATTCCGCCAGCCCAGTGACCTTTCCACCAGTTGAACATCTTCCAGTACATTTCAAAACCGGCGTGGTAGCCCTTTTTAAAAGTCCAATTTTCGTGAAAAATGTCACGCACATCAAAGGCAAAATGCGGGTCAAACACCCAAAACTTAGGCAGATCCCATTTTGTTCCAATATCCATTCGGCGTTGCAGCTTGGGAGGCTCTCCTGAATCCTTATCGATGAGATGAAAATTTTGTTTAAACCCGTAATCCACCAAATTACGCCCGACGAGCGCAAACGATGGCTCCATATACTTAAGAAAACTAAAAAATCCTTTTTTGGGAACTGCAGGCTTCCAAAATGTTCCAAGGTCCGCGTCGACTGTTAGCCCCTCATTCGCTTGGGAAGTGTCAAACACATCAGACCCATCGGCCAGTTGCCCAGCCGAAATAGCCTCGCCCACATGTATGCGATGAATGCTTTTGACCGTCAATCCCCAGCTCAGCTGGTGTGACTTCGGAAACCACTTGAGCGCCTTGGCATAGCTAAAGGCCAAGGTCGTGTCGGCATACAAGTTCACATTGATCATTGGACCAACTTGCCTGTGCACCGAGGCGTCGAGTGACAAGTCGATAGGAATAAGCGCAACTCCCCAGCCCGGCCTCACCCACACGCCCCCAATCGTTGGCACACGATAATAGAAGTGGTCACCGTAGTGGCTCGTGATCAAGTCTGAGTAGGCTTGCGGTTGTTCAGATTCTTCTTTTGATGATGCGGCATCGACTTCATCAAAAAGTTCTAAACTTTCGGGGTTTGATCCACCCCGAACAAACATGCGAAGATGCCCTTCTTTTCTAAATGCAAGAGTCGCTGGATTGTAGAAGATTGCACTAAAATCATCCGCAACAGCCGTAAAGGCATTGCCCATACCTAGAGCCCTGGTGCTCGTGTACTCTTGGTGAATGGTGAAATCGACGGATTTCACAGACTCTGCTTTGGCCCACCCAGAAAACGCCAAGATGAACAAACCACCTAAACTCAAAGCAAGACGCATAAGAATTTTCCTACCTAATGAAATTCAAACTACGGTATTCTTAGCTCCACCATGACAAACGTTCAGATTCTTGTCAGTGCGACCATTGTAGGGTTTTTCACAGCCGTTCCATGCTGGGCAAGCCCGCTTGATGAAGTTCAGCTTCAGCCAGACCCTAAGGCCGAGGCCGAATCCAGCACTATTTTAGACGAAAACATGGTGATCACCGAGGCTCCGACACCAGAACAGGCCGTCACGGGTGAGAGCTCACCGAACTACTACATAGCCCGCCAATCCTTGGCCCTTCGTCTAGGTCAAGCCGATGGGCAAACTGTTATTGGATTCTTGTTTCAGTTTCCAAAATTTTTAAGCCCCAAGTTTGAAGCTGGAGCCGATGCGCTCGAAGATGGTGATGGACACATTCACCTGGCATTTAGATGGGTCGAGCGCGAACGAAAGTATTTTCGCTATTCATACAAAGCGGCGGTCGATCACTTTATGGAGCCCAAAGATGGCCTCGCGACATTTGCAAGCCTCGAAAATTACTATGCACGCGGCGGAGTGGCTATTGAATATACGGTTTGGAATCCCTATTCACTGAGGCTAGAGCTCGAAGCTCTAGCCAATATAGATTTTGAACCACAAACCTGGATCACCCTCGCTTTTATGCGCGGATGGTGAGCCCTAGTGGCGCCTAGAGTTGTTCGAGCAAATAGCCAGTCACTTTAGATAAATAGGTCTTGTATCCGTACATCACATCATCGCGAGTGATTTGATACTCTCGATCAGGAATGGCTCCGTTGTTTTCTACTGGATCGCCGTTCGGTTTAAAGAACAACGTTCGCGTCAAGCGCACATCGAGCCTAGAATTGGTCAGCGAAGGGATCTCCATAACCGATCCACCAAGCCCTGATGTTTGCATTCCAAAAAGTTTCGCGCGGCCTTCGCCCTTCATATTTGACGGAAACGCATCGCCCCCCGAACCTGCCATTTCATCGATCAGCATCACGATGGGCTTGGTGTAGTTGGCTTGCCTGTCTGGATAGACTGTGTTTTCGCCGCGAAAGTTGACCAGTTCGGTCATTGAGCCTGGAGCCGTCTTCCACGTTTTTTCTAGCATATCCACCATGAGTTTAAACGCTTGGTATATGAGAGTCTCGGCAGGCTCTTCGTTTTGCCAGCTCTTCCAATCAAGATACGTTTCTTTGTTGGCTCTGAGTGCAAACTGCATAGGTTTAAATGGACGATTCATAAAAAGAGCCATCATGTCTTCAACGAAAGTCACGCTGCCGCCGCAGTTGTGGTCTTGATCAATGATCAAACCAACCGTGCTTTCTTCAAACTTTTTAACTGCAAATCGATAGGCCTCGTACCACCTTTGAGTCGCCGCCTCTCGCGTTTCGCCCGGATTGGGCTGCGGGAAATAGTGAGGAATTCTTAGAAAACCAATCTTGCCTTTTTCACTCTCAAAAATGAATGCCGAAATCGGCTCTTTCAAAATCCATTCGGCGCCTTCTGGAGCTTCAATTCGAGTTTTGCCGCTACAGATAAAGTTATCGTCAACCAAATCCCGATGACCGAGTAGCGACTCGTTCACCAACATCATATAAGACCCAACAACCTTAGAGCCGAGCCGGCTAACTCCCTGGCTTTGCGGCTGCAATGATTCATTTTCATCAATGAGGTCACCTGTGGTCTGCCAGTCGAGTTCAATCGATTCGACCACTTGAGATTGCCCACGGCGAATTTCAACCTTTGCCGATTTGCCATCGACGAAAAGGCCCCATCTTCCCGGTCGACGTGCGACCATCCAGCTGGCGATGCGCTTGACGCTGAGAGGGTTACCAGAGCCGATTTGCTTTGAATACCGATCGACAAGATCTAGCGCCGACACCCCGTCGACCGAAACCACTTCGTCGCCAATTTCAAACTTGAATTTTTCTTCGCTGAGAACTTTTCGATCGATGCTC
Source organism: Bdellovibrionales bacterium (assembly GCA_041738165.1). Classification (GTDB taxonomy): domain Bacteria; phylum Bdellovibrionota; class Bdellovibrionia; order Bdellovibrionales; family UBA1609; genus JALHOQ01. The sequence goes on along the minus strand of JBGSQJ010000459.1, from coordinate 8,973 downwards.
GAAATCAACACCGAGCCGCCAATCAGGTCAGTTGAAAATCCCAACTTGCTGATGCGCTTTGAAGGGAGGCTGACTGAAAAATGGCCGTCTTTAAAACCCGCAACAAACTCTTGAATCGCGCCGTAAAACTCTAAATTGGTTTTGGTCTCTGCCACTTTGGTTCGAAAATTCTCAACATGGTCACCGAAAACCAAAATACCTTTATCTTGTTTAAATTGATAAGGACCATACAAAGTTTCAACGGCACCTACGAGTTGATCAAAATCAGCCAAGCGCTGCTTTTGTGTCAAAGCCTGAGCGGCCGAGTTCACAGACGCCGCCATCATCAAAAACGAAGCGCCAAAAGCCCACCATCGAAACATGAATACCCCCATCTGCATTTCTTGCTTTGCAAAATAAATTTGACGACGGATATCAATTTCAAAGGGCAAATGTCAAAAAACTAAAACTGATAAGAACTGTTAACACAGCTCAACAAGGGCCTTGTCAATTTGCACCGACAATTCGTCTAGGCTTTTTATATTTTCTAAAACCACGCTGGCCCCAGCTCGCTTGTCTTCAGGGCGAACTTGCGTGGCCTCACGCCGAAAAAACTCTTCAGAGCTCCAGCCCGACCTTTTGCTGGCCCGGGTCTCGCGAACTTGCAGTGGGGCATCAACGACCCAAATCGAATCAAACTGCTCTTGCATTTTTTTTTCAAAAAGCAGTGGAACTTCATAAAAAGCGATCTTGAGCCCCTTCGATTCGCAATCTCTGCGCCAGCTCGCGACCTTAGCACGCACCAAGGGATGCAATACATCTTCAAGTTGCCTCAGCCGCCCGGCGTCTTTGAACACGATCTGACCCAATCGAGCGCGATCAATCGCGCCATCTGGACCTTTTAAGTTCGCGCCAAATAGGCGCACCACAGGCGGGACGGCCTCGCCGCCTTTACCGAGCAAACCATGAACGACCTGATCGGCATCCAGCACAGCGTAGCCCTTTTGTTTTAACAAAAGGCCCACGCTGGACTTTCCACTAGCGAGGCTACCTGTTAATCCCACCCACTTCATCACTCACTGATGCTAGTCGAGTCGAGCTTCGGATGCAATTTTGTTCAAGACAACCCGCTATTTAACCGATTTAACAACTGTGTCTGCACAATTTGAAACTTTTGGTAAATACGTTCTCTTAGAGAAACTGGCAACCGGTGGTATGGCCGAAGTGTTTCTCGCGCGCGGCACAGGTGCTGGCGGAATTGGCAAGTTCTTCGCCATCAAGCGGATTCTTCCACAATACGCTGACAGCCCCGAGTTCATCGACATGTTCAAGGCCGAGGCCAAAATTGCGATCAATCTCGCCCACAGCAATATTGTTTCAATTCACGAGTTCGGTGTTGAAAAGGGCCAATTCTTTTTGGTGATGGACTATGTTGAGGGGCGAAACTTACGCCAAATCCTCAACAAAATGAAAAAATCAAATTTGCAGTTTTCACTTGAGCAAATTGTTTATGTGATCAAAGAGGTCGCGGCCGGTCTTGACCATGCTCATCGCTGTATTGACGGATCGACGGGCAAGCCCCTCAACATCACTCATCGAGACATGAGTCCGCAAAACATCATGGTGAGCTTTGAGGGCGAAGTTAAAATTGTCGACTTCGGAATCGCCAAGGCCGAGAGCCAAATCGAAACCACTCGGGCCGGCACACTCAAGGGCAAATTTGGTTATATGAGCCCCGAGCAGGCCGAAGGCCTCCCTGTCGATTTGCGCACCGACATTTTTTCTCTTGGAATTGTTCTATGGGAATTGCTGGCCCACGACCGCCTATTCATGGCCAACAACGAAATCAACACCTTAAGAAAAATTCGCGACTGCCAGATCCCCTCGTTGAGAAAGATCAACCCCAATATCCACGCCGAACTTGAACGCATCACACAAAAGGCTCTCACCAGAGATCGAAACCTAAGGCATCAGACTGGCGCAGCCATGCATCGCGAGCTGAACCGGTTTCTCAATCGTCAGTTTCCCGATTTTTCTCCGCAGGATTTTTCGGTCTTTACAAAATCAGTTTTTGCAGACGAGATCTTGTCGCTAAGAAAGCGACTTGTTGAGTACTCCAACCTCAATGTGGTAGGCCCCGAGCCGATCATCCCTCTTGACGAGCGCACCACCGTTCTCGAGACCAGCACCGGCTCGCTCGCCGTTTCGCAGGTCACCTCGGACAGCGTGGTCACTGATCCGTCATTTAAGAATTATGAAGCCACTCGAACTGAGCCCAGTTTGAGAGTCGAAAACGGCCCGCCCCTCCCGAACGATGACACTCAGCCTTCTTTCACTCTAGACGAAGAGGCACTCAAGATCTCAGAAAAGGAATCTTCGATAAACAATCGCACGCAGGTGATGCCGCCCGTACTGAGCATAGAGTCTGCGGCGGCGCCGGTTGTGAAACCCCCAAGACCAGCGGTGCGAAGAACGACTCAATCCAACTATCAAATTCCTCGCTCGAGTTCGCGTGGATTTAGCCCCATGCCACTTGTAATAGGCTTAGTTGCGATCCTCGGAACCTATTCGTATTTGGTCAAATCTTTTACTCCACAAATGTCTGGTCTTATTGCCATCACCGATCCTGTTTTTAAGCCACTACATCAGATGCTAGGGGTCAACAGCGCTCAGTCCACGACTGTCGCCGCCGGCCCTGCGACCCCGCTTGAAGGCAATACCCCTCGAGCTCCGTCCCTTCCAGAACCCCCACCCGAGAGGGCACCTACGGCACGGCGAACCGAGTCGATCACCATCACAAGCTCACCCTCGGGCGCTGAAATCCATATTAATGGAAAGTTCACTGGCAGCTTCACGCCCGCTTCTGTACGCGTTGATTCGGGGGTCCCCGTGTCATTCACCTTGAAAAAGAAAGGCTATCTGGCGATCAGCAGCAACAGCGTAGATCCTAAAACGATAAATGGAAAAATTAATTTTGAACTCAAGACTTCAGATATTGCGTACCTCGACATTCTACTCGACGATATGCCACCTGCAAAACTGACGGTGAATGGCCAAGAAGTGCCAGTACTGAACGGTCAGGCCAAGGGAATCCTTGTTCAGCCAAACTCCAGAATCACAATTCGTGCGATCGCCTCCGAAAATGGGGCCATTCTTGATGAGGCCGTCATAAGGCTTCCCGTAAATGGTAAGAAAACTATTCAACTTAGACCCAACAAAAGATCACGTTTCCCTTCAAACTAGGCCTGTGATATGGCCCGTTTATGTCAAATCCAGTTTCGCTTCCAGCCCTTTTTGCACGCTGTATAAATCGACCTGTTGATCGAGTTGCATTTCGATACAAACGCCAAAAAGTTTGGCTCGAAATGACTTGGCAAGAGTATTTTCATCTCGTTGAGTCTCTTCTTCAGGGGCTTCTCAGCTACGGCATCCAGGCGGGTGACCCTGTGGCCATTTTTTCAAACACTCGGTTCGAGTGGGCCGCAGCCGATATAGCTGTCTTGGGTCTTGGGGGGATCACAATTCCCATTTATCAGAGCCATACGGGTGACGAGCTCAAGCACACGATCAACCATTCAAGCGCTAAACTTCTCATTGTCGAAAACCCCTCGATGCTAAAAAAGTGGCTTCAGATTCAAAGCACTAGTCCTACTGTAACAACGGTTGTTTTGATCGACGGCGACCTCAAATCCATCGATTCATTGCCAAGCAGCGTTCAATTTAAAACTTGGGACCAGTGGCTGCAAGATGGTCGCAAACACAAAGAACTCAATCGCGTAGATGGTGCCGAGCTGATGCAAAAGGTGACGCTCGATCAAATCGCCACGATTGTTTATACGTCCGGAACCTCGGGTCAACCCAAAGGCGTTGTTCTCACCCATAGGCAAATCATAGCTGAGGTTGAAGACCTCATGAACCGACTGCCGATCTCCCCACTCGATTCCACACTCTCGTTTTTGCCTTACGCCCATGTCTTGGGCCGAGTCGAGCACTGGCTTCACGTGCGACTGGGATTCACACTGAATTTTGCAGAAAGCATAGAGCGGCTCCAGTCTAATCTCAAAGAGGTGAAGCCAACCGTAATCATTGGCGTTCCCCGTATCTTCGAAAAAATTTATGCAAGCCTAGTGACTCAAGTGGAAGGTCATTACTGGAGAAAAAAGATATTCGAATGGTCGCAAAACGGCTCTAGTTTTTTTGGCAAATGGACAGCCGAGCTCACTCTCAATCGTTTGCTGCGCGAAGGTCTCGGTGGACAATTGAGATTCTTTGTCAGCGGCGGAGCTCCTTTAGAGCCAAAACTGGGCGCTTTTTTCAAAGGCGTCGGGCTTACAATTCTTGAAGGCTATGGCTTGACCGAAACCACGGCGGCAATTGCCGTAGGAACGCCGAACGACAACCGAATCGGCACAGTGGGAAAGCCTCTCCCCTCAATCGAAATCAAAATCGCAGATGACGGTGAAATTTTAGTTCGAGGCCCTCAAGTGATGCGCGAGTATTACAAGGACCTTGAGGCCACTCAAGAAGTTATAAAAGATGGCTACTTTGCAACTGGCGATATAGGCGAATTCACAAGCGATGGCTATTTGAGAATCACAGATCGCAAAAAAGATCTGATCAAAACTTCTGGCGGAAAATACGTAGCCCCGCAAAAACTTGAAGGACTCCTCAAACTCAACCCACTTGTGTCGAACGTTTTGGTTCATGGAGACAAACGAAAATACATCGTCGCCCTTGTCACTTTGAATTCAGAGTACCTTAAGAAGTTGGCTCACGATCGAAAAATGCAATTTTCAGACTATCGCGGGTTAACTCAAACAAAAGAAGTCCGACAAATGCTGCAAAACCATATCAAGAGCACGAACGCTCAATTGGCCAGCTTTGAGAGCATTAAAAATTTTGCCATTCTGGATCATGATTTTAGCATTGAAAGTGGCGAACTCACCCCTTCGCTTAAGGTCAGGCGCAAGGTTTGCGATGAAAGATACAAAGACACGATCGACTCTTTGTATTGATTGTGAGGCGAACAGCCCCTATAGAAAATTAAAATAGAACCGAAAGCCTATGCCAGCCGTGATACCGCTTAGGTCTATTGTGCGTTTCGCACCATTGAAATCGAGCGCTTCATCGCCTTTACTCGCTCCGCTGGGAACTAAAATAGAATTCACATCACCTTTGTATGTCAGCGTACCGATTTCTAGATAGCGATAGCCAAAATCTCCAAAAAAAGTGACGTTGTCGACAAACAAGGTTTCAACTCCCAAGCCAACGTGCGATGAGATCCCCGAGCCAGCGAGTTTTTCTGTGTAGCTGGTCAATCCGTATTCTGCCGCCCCTTCATCGCTCATCGTGTATTTGTTCTCGACCGTGACGTCGGCGAGACCAACTCCAAAGGCAAAATAAAAACGCGTGCTCGATACGTTGCCAAAAATATATTCAATGGTGGCGTTTGGGTTGAACACGTAGATGGAAGACTCCAATGTGAAACGCTCCACATCGGCAGGTGAACGCCCTTTGGTTTCTTCGACCTTTTGATGGCCAATCATTTCTACACCCAAACGTAAATTGAGAATCGAGCCCAACCCCAGAGCGGCACCAATTTCTCCGCTGTAAGTGTACTTCGGTTCGCCATCGATGACCGTGTCGCTTCCGCTCGATTTTGCAAAGGCGGCATCGCCCACTTGTGAAAGTCCACCAGTTCCCCGAAGGTATCCGGCGAGCGACGAATCTTTGTAATCAAATATTCTCGCCTCGACGGAAGATGGACTGAAAATTCCAAAAAGTAGGGTAGCGAAAATAAACACGACCACGCTAGAGCTTAGCCTTAGCTGCACCGAGCGGAATCAAATCCATCACTATACGAGGTGCGCGGCCTTTAGCGTTCAAGCGAAATGCCTCAAGACGGGCCGGTTTAGATAAGTCCATAACCAGTGTGGCCGTTTGATCTTCTGGATCCAACGTGAGCGCCACATTTTTTACGAAAGAGCTCTTTTTAAAAAGCTCTTTAAGTCGAGACTCAGTCACCTTAGACACTCGAAGCTGGGCCAAATCCACAATCACCCGGTTCCTGGTTGAATCCATAGCCACCTGAAAATAGCCCATTGGCCCGTCGACCTTTGCCTCGCCGGTTGCGTCACCCATATCCACTATGACCCGCTCCAGACCCAGTTTCGGTGAAAAGGCCCGGCGCACATTGAGCAATGAAGCCCCTTGGCCAGCCTCGCCGCCAGTAAACACACCGTCTTTCAAATACTTATTTTGCTTTTGCGTGAGGCTGCGCTTAAAGGCCGTGGCCCCATGAGCACTTAACCCCAAACAGACCAAAGACATTCCGACTATATATATATTCCAAATGCGCCTCACCAATGGCCTCCTTGATTGAGAATAGAGCGCGTACCCAGTGTCTATGATGCCCTTATTTGATCTAGCGGTTCAACCCTAGGTATGGCCCTTTTTTGACCCTTGGCGCCTCACCTACGCCAAAATTTGTTAACATATTGATTTTATTAGATTTTTTTATATTTTTAAAATCGACCCTAAATGTGAAGTGCCGCAATTTGGCTCTAGGCGCCGCTGAGCTAGCGGTAATTTTTACATGGGGTGGCACGGGCTTTGGATATCAAACAGATGTGAGCCCTAGAGGCTCGAACGAAATCCTTTTGGGAGGGATACAAAAAATGAAAGCCTTAAACAAAGCTACAATGGTTCTGTTAGTTAGTGCCCTGGCACTATCCATCAGCGCCTGTAGCAAAAAGAAAACGAGTTCAAATGGATCTGCCACACCGGCAGCTTCGGCACCCGTAGCAGCACAGTGCTACAAGCAATGGGATGGGTCCTACCGCGATGAGTACAACCGAACCTGCTCACCCACTGGCACTACAGGCCAATGCTCAAACGTGCGCTATGATCTTTCGACAGGTCAGTATTATGACCTCTCGACCAACCAAGTCGTCAATTGCACCAACGCTGGTTACTACGACGGCATGAACTCTCTTCCTTACAACGGCTCTTACGGCAATCAGCAGTTCAACGGCTGCCAAAGCTGGAGCTACTACTACAACGCACAATACGTGCCTATCGATATGGGTAACGGACAAATGGTGTGTATGAACACTCAGTACTTGCAGCAAAACAACCCTAATGTGAACTGGAACAACTACAACAATTACAACCAGAATCCGTACTACTCATGTCAATCTTGGAACTGCTACCAGCCCGCCTACCAAAACGGCTACCAGTATAGCTGTCAGACCTCTATCAACTTGGGTTACTTCTCAAGCGCTTGGGGCGGTTCTCTGGGACTCTGCTTCTAATAACGACTTCGCGTACGCGAATTTTGCTTCCCAAACATGGGCTATGTTAAACATAGCCCATGTGCATTTTAACGACCCCATCTACTCTTAATCACGGCGCCATCCCTTTTGATCAAATCTCACCTGAGACTTATAAAAAAGCGCTCGACATTCAAATGCGCGAAGGCAAGATGCGCCTCGAACGCCTGATTCAAGCTCCAGCTAGCTTTGAAGCTACGATCAAAGGACTCGAACACTGCGTTGAAGAGGTGCATTTCGTATATGGTATCTTAGGAACTCAGCTGCTCGCCAATACGAGCCCAGAACTGCATAAAATTTCAGAGGACTATGCGCCGCTCGTCTCTCAGTTTGAAAACGATATTCTTTTGAATCCCAAAGTGTTCGCGAAAGTTAAATCTGTTTATGACCAACGACACTCACTCGCACTCGCACTCGCACTCGCACTCGCACTCGCACTCGCACTCGCACTCGACAAAGATGGTTTGCAGCTGCTCGAGAAAACTTACACTCAATTCAAAAAGGCCGGCGCCGAATTAGACGAACAGAACAAGGCTCGCCTACGCGAGATCGATTCAAGGCTCGCCCAAATCGGGCCTCAGTTTAGACAAAACATCGTCGACACCACCAAAGAGTTCGACATCTGGATAGACGACGAGAAAGACCTCGTAGGACTGCCCAAATCGGAGATCTCAAGCGCCAAAGATCAAGCGGTAAGGCGAGACCAGCCGCTCAAGTGGCTGATCAAGCTCAATGGCAACACTTACATGGCCATAATGGAGTTTGCAAAAAATAGAAACTTTCGAGAACAGACATACAGGGCGTACAACTCGCGCTGTCTAGGCGGCAAATTTGACAATCAGGATCTCATTCGCGAGTCCGCTTCACTTATGCATGAGCGAGCTAAGAGAGTGGGCTACACTTCGTTTCTCGAATATTCACTAACGGACCGCATGGCCTCGACCCCTGAGCAGGTCAAAGAATTTTTAAAGAATCTTTTGAAATCGTCAAAACCAGCAGCGCTCAAAGAGCTTGAGGAAATTTCAAAGTTGGCCAAGGACTTAGATGGCGTAGAGAAAATCGAGGCCTGGGACTTTCGCTACTATGCTGAGCGTCTTTCAGAACAGCGATTTAGTTTCACGGCAGAAGATCTAAAGCCCTATTTCAGTTTAGAAAACACTCTCAAAGGAGCGTTTTTAGTGGCCGATCGGCTCTTTGATTTGAAATTCAAAGAGTCTGATAAATATCCCGTTTACCACCCCGATGTTCGAGTCTTTGAAGTTTACCAAGAACGAAATTCTCACTCTGACTTCATTGGCCTCTTCTACACTGACTTTTTCTTGAGAGAATCCAAATCTCAAGGCGCCTGGATGACCAACTTTTACGAGCAGGGTGAATTTCGCGGCGTCAACATTCGCCCCCACGTCTCCATCTGCTGCAATTACACTCGGCCCATGGGATCCGAGCCGGCTCTTCTCACACTTGAAGATGCGCTCACACTCTTTCACGAATTCGGTCACGCCTTGCATGGCTTAATGTCTAAAGTGAAATATCGCTCGATCTCTGGCACAAACGTGTACCGTGATTTTGTTGAACTACCCTCTCAGGTTTTTGAGAATTGGGCTTTGCAAAAAGACACTCTTCAGCTCTTTGCTCACCACTATCAAACCGGCCGCGTGCTGCC
>JBGSQJ010000457.1:0-2139 GCA_041738165.1 Bdellovibrionales bacterium | reverse complement strand
AGTGGTACTAAATCCGGGTCTCAGGTCGCACAAACGCACTCAACTGGAGTCCCAGCAAATGCCTTGGCTTGAGTGGCAAAACTCGAGATCTTTGAGCTAACGGTAGAATTATTATTCGCAAGAGCGAAAAGTGGACCTAGCAAAATAGCAACATAAACAAAAATTCTCACGTGGTTCCCCCTAGTGAATTTCATTGAAAACAGATTTGATCGTGAAAATGCTATATGAGTGAAAGAAGATCGAAAAGAGCATTTTTTAAGATAACGCAAACCTATCAGAACATGACGCAGTTCTAACTAGTCTCGCGCGGCCACAACTTCAGCCACCCGCTTTTTAAAATGGATCGAAAATAAGTTTTGCCTTGGACGCCATTCGCACCCATTTAATCAAACAGGAGCGTCCACTGCAACTATTCGCCGTACACTATGGTGCAATCGCGCTGATAGACAAAATAATTCGTCTGCCTAGTGTCGACCACACCGATTTTCGTAATTCCACCCGATTTGGCCGCCGAAACTATGTCATGATCGCCCATAATGTCGATGACATGAAAAATCCGGTACAAACAACTTTCTCCGGATTTTGTGCCGATTGGATTTCCGGTTGCAGTCAATGGCCCTCGAGTTGTACAGCCCGCACCGAAACACACCGCAAACAGCAAGCCAATCCATGTGATTCGCTTATCTTGAACATTCCTAGACCACAATGTTAGACGCTTACCCAACTCGAACCTTCCATCTCGTCAAAAGTAATATAAATCCAATCACCTAAACGATCGATAGCAGCAAAGCTGGATGTGAATACCGTTTTTCGCATACACTTCAATGAGACCTTTTTTGGGCAAAAGCACGATTTTGTCGATATCAGATCCCCGATCAATTGGAGCCTTTTTGTACCGTAAAATGAAACTGATCAACAAGTTTTTTAAATGAGAGTTCTTGGGCAAGAAAAGGCCGTGTATTCTCAAGTGCCGAATCCACTGAATTTTCAATAAGGTAACGCTACTAAGTGTACCTACAAACACGGATCGGTTTCATCGGGGAGGCCCTCAGAACTTCCACTACATGAAGCGCCTTCAAAACACATGTTTTCGGTCATCGCACTAAAAAATAGGCGAGAATCATCACTCTCACATACCGTTTCACCTTTAAATTTGTAGAGTGAAATTGTGATCGTGGCGCTTATGGGAGGGCCGTCTTCTGAGACCCAAAACACTTTGGGGTATTTTTTAACAATGCCTCGGCCTCTTGGCGATTGGTGGCCTTCGCCTCTGACTCTTCTACCAATACCCAATTTGAACTTGCCACCGCGGCTAGAGCTGGAAGATCTTGCGCAAAACTCAAACTCGACACCAAACACAAAGCGCCAAGCGCGAGAACACGCATTTTCAAGTCTCCCTGGTTAAAGGCTACCTAAAAGCACAAGGTGCAAACGATAGACCCCCCGAGTCTCCATTCAATTCGCATTGGCTGTCTAGGTTCTGATCGATGTCACTTAATTAGACGCAGGCTCGGTCTCACCGAGCTGGTTGACATTGGGCCGTGGACTCGGATATTCGAATTCCATGCCATCATTTGACATTGTATCTAAGGTCAACCTTCAAGAGGTCGAAAACGGAGTCAACCAGGCCAAGGCCGAAATTGACAATCGGTTCGACTTTCGTGGCAGCAAGACCGAACTCAATTGGGATAAAAAGGCCATCTCTTTTAAATCGAGTGATGAGTACAAAATGGGCGCGATCAAAGACATCCTACACTCAAAGTTGCATCGCCGAGGGGTTGATATCTCAGCACTAGCGTTTTCGAAAATCGAGCCCATTGGCGGCAACATGCTCAAACAAGACGTCACAATCAAACAGGGAATCGAAAAGGAATTGGCGAAAAAAATCAGCGGCGTCATTCGCGACTCCAAACTCAAAGTGCAAGTTCAAATCAACAATGACAAGCTCACCGTTAGCTCCAAAAGCATCGATCTTCTGCAGGAGTGCATCGCGTTTGTTAAAAGCCAGTCGTTTGAGCAACCCCTGCAATTTGAAAACATGCGCAGCAAATAGCTAATCACTGGCCCCCCGATTGCTTAACTAGAAGAAAAATATTGACCTGTGGATCTGAGGGGCACCTCTTTGAGTAAATTTTCTAT
>JBGSQJ010000456.1:0-1674 GCA_041738165.1 Bdellovibrionales bacterium | reverse complement strand
ATGTTCTGCTCGTTTTTCAATCTTTAGACGATAAACGCCGTGCTGTTCATGCCAAGCTTTCAAAAGAAAACGACACCACAGTCAACCTAGAGCTTCACCCCGCAGGGCTGGGTGAAATTTCAGATCATTTTGCCAATGATTTAATGGGTGAGAAAAAATTAGATCTTTTGATTCTTGACGGAGCTTTTTTGCCGCCAGAACCAGAAGCGTTTTTAACCGGCCTTGCCGAGAAAGCTCTCACCGCAAAATTAATTGGCGCGCCCGACAAGTTAAAAGTGATCGTCTTGACCGACAGCGAAAAACTGGTGCGGCCCGGCTGGATCAACGACCCAAGAGTAAAAGGTATTTTTGTCAGGCCCGTAGACAATCGCCAGCTTTTATTTTTGCTGTCTGAGACTCTAGGCAACCTCAACACGCTCTACCACTTTGATAATCTCGGGTGGAGTCAACCTAACCTGTCTGTCCATGTTGCCAAAACCATCGAACTTGAATCTTTGAGTGAGTTTGGGGCCAATTTGAAGTCAGAACAACGACTCAACCCCGGTTCTATTTTCTTTTTGCGTAAATCGATTTTTGACAATGCCCCAAATAGTTGTTTGGCTGCTAGGGTGTACGCCTGCGAGGATCACCCAAACGACAAGGGATTTTTTCAGATCTCGGTGATTTACTATGGGATCAATGACCATTTTCTAAAATTCGCTCGAACTTGGATTCGCGAAAACTATGCGCACCAAAAAGGCACAGAAAACTAGCCGATCACGCTGCCAGCTTAAACCCGCAGTGTGGACAAAATTTGTGCTCTGAAGAAATAATTCCCGCACACTGACCGCAAGCCACTCCGTCTGACGACGCCTCTTCTACAGGCGGAGTCAAATCGACAAATCCCTTTTCGTTCCACTGATCTATTTCAAACAAAATTCCCCAGTAACACACCATCTTCACAAACTCAGTGCGGTCTAAAATCAACTCTAGCCGGCCATCGTCATAACTCTTGCGAGTGACAAACAGGCCCTTTCTCTCGAGCACATCTAAATGAGTATTTTTGATATCGAGCTTATATCGAGATTTGCTTTCTGAGAGCACGGTGCTCCACTCAATGTGCGTTGCCCCTTTGTGGTCTACTGGCAATCCCTCTGTCAGTCCGGCCATCGCCGTCGCCACTTTAAGCGCCAGCGGATCGACAAAAATAGCTTCTGCTTTGGCGCCTTTAAAAAGGTGATACTGAAAAAACTCTGCGAAATCTTCAAAGGCTTGAACATTAAAAATCACGACGTCTCTTAGTTCTTCTTCACCTTCGTCATTTTTGGCAATGGTCAATTCAGCCATTTTCAATTTGCTTAGCAGATCCATAAGACTTCTCATTCTCTGGGGCGACTGACCAAAAAAACGTGTGGTGTAGAGTTTAAGAGAACTCCAAGACACTTTAAAATCGCCTGGCTGGTTAGGAACGGCTTGCCCGATGTGCCGGGTGACAAGATGCAGTTCTGTAAACAAGCGATGCACTAGGCCCTGAGGACAAGGGGATTTTTCAGTCTCCATTTTGCTGGCTTTCAGCTGCTTGCGTGCCAGTCTCACATCATCCACCATACTCTTAACAAGCAGCTTTACGCCGGGTGGACACTTTTCGTATTGAGCCTTCATCACCTCAATGGGCACCTCAAGATATTTGGAGAT
>JBGSQJ010000453.1:0-4380 GCA_041738165.1 Bdellovibrionales bacterium | reverse complement strand
CGTGGTTTGGCTCTACACCACACTCGACACGATTCCCTACATTCTCTTGGTGGTCGCATTCTCATTCGTAATGGGCCCTGGGCTCTCGACTCTGTGTTTGGCCATTGGCCTGACCAGCTGGGTTGGTCATTGCCGCATTGTCCGCTCTGAGTTCATGAAGCATCGCGAACGCGAGTACGTGCAAGGAGCCAAGGCCTTGGGCGCCGGCCACGCTCGGCGCATTTTCTTGCATATTTTGCCAAATGTATTTCATCTGATACTGATCAATTTCAGCCTCGGCTTCGTCACCGCAGTGAAGAGTGAGGTGATCTTGAGCTACTTAGGGCTTGGCGTTAAGCCCGGGATGCCCAGCTGGGGAATGATGATCAGCGACGCCAAACTTGAACTGGCGCGCCAAGTTTGGTGGGGCCTTGCAGCGGCCACTTTCTTTATGTTTTTCTTAGTGTTAGCTTTTACTCTTTTTAACGATGCGCTCCGTGACGCATTGGACCCCAAACTTAAGAGCCGCTAGAGGAGACCTCAGCTTATGAGCGATTCGATCATCCAAGTGCGAAATCTTTCAGTCGAGTTCAAGACTGATGATGGCATTGTCAAAGCGGTCAAAAATGTTTCGTTTGATATTCCTCGCGGCAAAACCATTGGCCTAGTTGGTGAATCGGGCTCTGGTAAGAGCGTCAGCGCCTTGGCGACGATGAGATTGATTCCAAATCCACCTGGCAAAGTCACTTCGGGAGAAATTTTGCTCAATGGCAAAGATCTCTTAAAGCTTTCTGAAAGTCAGATGCGCGGCATTCGCGGCAATAAAATTTCAATGATCTTTCAAGAACCCATGACCAGCTTAAACCCTGTATTCACCGTCGGTGACCAAATCGCTGAAACTTTGATCTTGCACCAAAAGCTCTCTAAAACTCAGGCACTCGCCAAAGCCGAAGACCTTTTGCATCAAGTTGGAATTCCCAACCCCAAAGAAAGAGTGAAAAGTTACCCGCACGAAATGAGCGGAGGGCAACGCCAACGAGTCATGATCGCCATGGCGATCGCCTGTGAACCCGACCTATTGATTGCCGACGAGCCTACGACAGCTCTCGACGTGACGATTCAAAAGCAAATCTTAGATTTGCTGGCCGACTTGCAAAAAAAATACAACATGTCGGTGCTCTTTATCACGCACGATTTGGGGGTCATTGCCGATATCGCCGACGAAGTGATTGTCATGTATCGCGGTGACATAGTTGAAAAAGGCACGACTGTCGAGATTTTCAAGGCTCCTAAGCATCCCTACACAAAAGGTCTTTTGGCGTGTAGGCCTTCACTAGAAAAAAATCCAACTCGCTTACCGGTCGTGAGTGACTTCATGAGCGAAGATGGCCGCGAGAAAATCGTCAATATTGAAGATAGCAAACACAAAAAAGCCAACCGCGAAGTTTCGTCAAGCCAGTCTGAACTTTTGCTCATAAAGAATGTGAAGAAGCATTTCCCTTTAAAAACTGGATTTTTTGGTGGAGTAAAAACCTGGGTAAAGGCCGTAGACGACGTCACGCTCACGGTTCGAAAAGGTCGAACCCTCGGGCTTGTGGGCGAATCGGGTTGCGGCAAGACCACTCTTGGCCGAACGCTTTTGCGTTTGATTGAACCGACCGACGGTCAAATTCTTTATAACGGCACAGATGTCACCAAATTGGACCGAGAGGGCCTAAGGGCCATGCGCCGAAAAATGCAGATTATTTTTCAAGACCCTTATGCCTCGCTCAACCCGCGCATGACGATTGGCGCGGCTCTGATGGAGCCCATGATCATTCACAACCTTGGCTCGTCAAGGGATGAGCGCATTGAGATGGCGGGCGAGTTGATGAAGCGAGTGGGCCTTGATCGCTCGATGCTCAATCGCTACCCCCATGAATTCTCAGGTGGGCAGCGCCAACGGATCTGTATCGCCAGAGCCTTGGCCGTCAAACCTGAGTTCATTGTCTGCGATGAATCGGTGTCGGCACTCGATGTGTCGATTCAAGCGCAGATTTTGAATCTACTTTTAGATCTGCAAGATGAGCTGAACCTGACTTATGTTTTTATTTCGCATGACTTGGCGGTTGTGAAGTTTATCTCTGACGAAGTCGCGGTGATGTACAATGGCAAAATCGTTGAGATGAACGATGCCATCGGCATTTACGAAGCCCCTCAGCACGACTACACCAAGAAGCTCTTAAGCGCGATCCCCAAAGGAATCCCTTCTGTTCACTAGGTACACGGTTCCTTAGAGCGCGCTGGGCACTGCTGCGGCCTAGGATTGATAAATTGGGATACGTTTCTAGTTCTATTGCGGTGATCGCATAAAAAAACTTTCTTTATCTCCGATATTTTTGAAGAGCCAACTGTCGAGATACACGTGGGTGAAGATGCCGACTTGAGTGAGAATCATCATGACTCCCACCACCGGGTGATAAAGCACACCCTCGTCAATGTAGCCCAACACACCAGCTTGAACTTGAAATAATAGTAAGATTGAAATCGCAAGCACTAAACCAATAAACAGAATCTGACTCGATTTGGATTCAAAGTACCGAATCTGCTTGCCATAACGACGATAAAACAACTCATTAAACTCTAGGTAATGGCTTCCTCTCGAAATAAAAAGAGAAAGTGTCGAAAAAGGAATCAGCGCATAGATAAAGAGGCGAGAAACAAAAACACGGTCCTGATGATTCTTCTGCTTCAGCAATATCATTAACGTAAGAAGTACGGATGCAGAAACCATAACCCCAATAATCGATTTTGAAAAGAGTGGGTTTATTACCAAAAGAGATTCTCCTATGCCGCCCGCTAGCGCCACGCCAATCCAAAGCCATTTACTCTGTGACGAAACCTTCTCCGCAGTCGTTTGGCCCTGGGTGTACCTGAAAATTCCATAACTTTGCATCACGCGATGCTCAGACGAAGCCAGAGCAATAAAGATAAACGCTAACGGAGCCGTCGAGAGGCCGAAAATTCCTTTGGGCGATACGACCTCAGAGAGAAATCCAAAAATAAAAAATAAGCTCAAAGCGAGAAGGAGCAGGCGAATCTCAAAACGGACTCGATAGGTTTGGTTAAAATCTTTTATCCACCCACGGGTTTGAGGCTGGGTCATAAACAGATATGAACTGCCTACGGTGTGAATGGGGTTCAAAAATATGTAATTGGCCAAGATGTTAAAAATGGCTCGCTCTTGCCAAAAATCAAAAGGCAGCACAAAAACTTCGAGGATCGCCAGGGGGATGGCTGCCAATGGCAAATACAGATTCAGCTTTGACAGTTGAAAGTGAGAGGTCACTTGAGAATTTTATCATTGGCTGATTTCTAAAACGAGTCCAGACTAGGGTCGTGTTACGTTCGCGTCGAGTTCGGTGACAAACTCGCTCTTCCAGCAGTTCCCTGGCTTCACCGGGAATCCCTTCTGTTCACCACTAGGTAAGGCGTGTTTTTTGCAACCGCAGAAAAGACGATGACCTCAAAAATCTTATATTCAATCACAAGGGCTCGAAACCTTAGATTACGTGTACTTTTAACGGTCATTTGTGTTTATTTTTCACCGAGTTTCGCAAGTTCCCCCTGGGAACCCGTTGATCGCTGCGCTGAATTGCTCACCTCCTACTTGAGGAATTCTTTAGCAGAGAACACAAGCCATTTCCGCACTCCATCGGGTTCCTATTATGATCCTAAGGCGATGTCCGCGATCCGAAACACCCTGGCGTGGTCATTTTTTGAAATTGCCGCTTCAACCGCATTTATTTCGCAAACCGATTCACGGTACATGAGGTTGGTACCCGAAAACATAGGGCTTTGCTCACCCACATCAATGATCACCACGATCCTTGCATTAAGACGGTTTTATTCTCATGGCCTGTTTTATCATCCGACTCTAGAAACTTACCAAGTGGAGTTGCTCTCGAAAATTCGATGCGACATGCGCAATGGCTTGGCGTTGTCAGCTTTAGAGAGGCTTTTAAAAGAAAAAATGATGGAAATTGGATTGGCACATGCAGTTCAGGTTAATTTGATTGAAGGTCCACTGCAATCTTTGCTGGCACTTGACCACCATGCCAACCAAAATTTAATCTGGATCGCCAGCGTACAGATGAACGCGGGCGTTTCGCACGCCATTGTTATTCTCGACATAGATTTAAAAAACAAAACAGCACTTATTTCTGATCCCAATTATCCAAACTATATTTTGAATGTGCCTATTGAAATTGCCAGATGGGGACAGGGTGAAACGATTAGATTTCCCAGGGGTCTTAGGCAAGCAG
This sequence comes from Bdellovibrionales bacterium, assembly GCA_041738165.1. Lineage (GTDB taxonomy): Bacteria > Bdellovibrionota > Bdellovibrionia > Bdellovibrionales > UBA1609 > JALHOQ01. The sequence continues at coordinate 97 of JBGSQJ010000453.1, read as the reverse complement.
GCCAGGACCAAAATACGTACGTTCGCAGCTTTTTATTGATTCGAGCGGCCAGAAATTATGGGCGCTAAGGTACACGGTTCCTTTTCCGATATGCGCC
>JBGSQJ010000430.1:0-2474 GCA_041738165.1 Bdellovibrionales bacterium | reverse complement strand
ACACCGGGGCGCCGTGCGCCCCGGTTTCGGAACCTGGCACCCTTTTCGCTCCGTCCATATATAAGCGAGGAGCTAAACATGCGTAAAACACAACCTATAGCCCTTTTGGTGCCCATTCTTGTCACACTGATGAGCGTTTCTCCGGCTGTCTATTCTCAAGACAGGGGCGAACCAAGAAACCCAGAACTCAATACAGTCGATGGCGACGGCGCCATAACCCCCGAAGAGGCCCTTAAAAAGTTCTCGCAAAACGTCACCGAAATGGCCAAAGCCGGCGCCTTTGATCACTACATGCCGCGCCCAGATCTTGAAAACACAGCCCTAACAAAGGTCTATAAAATGCTGCGTGGAAACATCATTTTCACCGGCGAAATGGGCTCAGGTAAATCGGCCCTTGTTGAAATGCTGTCTGGCCGACTGCCCGAAGGCTTCACCGTGCAGAAAGTCGATATGGCCGCGATGCTCGACAAATACCAAGGTGAAAAAGAGGCGCGGCTAAGAGCCCTTATGCGAGCCGCAAAAGCGTCGGGCGGAAAAATGATTCTCTTTATTGATGAAATTCACATCCTCTTTCAAAATGAATCGCTCGCCACATTGGCCAATGATATGAAGGACGCCCTTGCCCGAGGCGACATCAAAGTCTGGGGAACGACCACCAACAAAGAGTTCAAGCTTCATTTTAGTGCAGATGCGGCCTTTCAAGATCGATTTGCAAGAGTCGATGTTCCAACTCCTACAAAAGACGAGGTGGCATCTTTTTTACGTGGATTAAAAAATAAACTTCAAATTCATCACGATGTTTCGATTCTCGATCGCGCCATTTTAAAGGCCGTCGACATTGCCTTTAACTTCACAAGAGGTCGCTCTGTGTCTCGCGCCGCTGAGGATTTGCTCGATGGCACGGCCGCCCGCATGCGCGTCGACCGCGAAAATGGCAATAAAGAATTTCGCGAACTCGAAAAACAGCGCTTCGAGTTGCAAGCCGAGTTCAATTCATTGGCGATGGACGCTCAACTTTTGCCAGACGACACCGAAATTCAAAAGCGCCTGAACGAAATTCACTCTAAACTCGATGCCATTCATGCCAAACTTGAACCCTTTCAAAGAGCCACAGCCCTCTTTGCAGAATTAAAAAACATACAAAAAGAACTTGAGTCAACCAAAGCCGAAATGACGGGTGAGATTTCTTCGCAAGAGTTTGAGCGTCTAACACAAAAACTCGCGATACTCGAGCATGGTCAACTCAACGAGATTCAACAAAAGATGGCTGAACTGGGTTTACCCGCTGGCAGCCAAAGTGGGCGCCTCGTGGTCGACGCCGTCAATGTTGCCGAAACTGAAGCGGCTAACGGGAAATTCACAGTCGACGTTCTGATGGGTGACCGCAGTGCACTTTTAGAGAACGTGTCGAAGTCCATTAGAAAATTCATTTTGGGTCAAGACAATGTACTCAATGCCATTCAAAAGAAAATCAACTCGCACTACTCCCCGCTCAACGATAAACCCAATCAACCACTGTCATTTCTTTTTGGCGGTAAATCTGGAGTTGGCAAAACTGAAATCGCCAAGTTGCTCGCCAAGTACGGACTTGGCGATAGCACCCGCATGATTCGCTTCGACATGAGTGAGTACATGGAAAAGCATTCGGTATCGAAACTTATCGGATCGCCCCCTGGCTACATAGGCTACGGCGAGGGTGGTCTTCTTACAGAGGCCGTTGAGAATTCCGGACGCACCGTCTTGCTATTTGACGAAATTGAAAAAGCCCATCCCGATGTTCTCAACTTGCTCTTGCAAGTTCTCGACGAAGGAAGATTGGCCGACGCTGATGGCAAGTCGGTTGACTTCAAAGACACGATTGTAATTTTGACCACCAATCTGGGCCAAGAGGCAAAAACCTTTGCTGAGTTTCGCGAGGCCCTTTTGCAAGGTGATTTCACAAGAAATGTAAATGGACTTCGCCCTGAGCTGCTCAATCGAATAGGCCAGGTCATTAAAATGAACGACATCACCGCAGAGATCGCCATGGAAATTGTTAAAATTCGCCTCAAAGAGTTGGCCACCACCACCGCAAAATCGACGGGAATCGCGGTCAGTTTCGATACAAGGATTGCAGAAGTGATCGTGAGATCAGGATTCACCCCCGAGCAAGGCGCTAGGTACCTTGCCAAGGGCGTTGAAAATTCGGCCAGAAGTTTTCTCGACAAACTGATCAAGCAAGATGTCATAAAATCTGGCGACCGAGTCGAAATTTTTGTGGCCAGTCAGCACGCCACCTCGGCGCTGCTTTACGCGCGGGTGAACAGCGAGTCCATTGGTGCGTTTAAAGATCTCTCTAAAAGCGAGCAAATGGAAAAACGGGCCAAAATGTATCGCTATTCGTTCAATGGAATCATCGAAGATGTGAAGCCCGAGCAAAAACCAGAATTAAAAGCCCAAGATTCTGAAGCGAAAAAGCCGGGCTCAACAAGAGC
>JBGSQJ010000411.1:0-4474 GCA_041738165.1 Bdellovibrionales bacterium | reverse complement strand
CTCCAAATGACGAGACTCTATTACAAGAAATTTTTTAAAGAAGAAGAGCCAGGAGTCTATCTCGCGGGCTTCAGCGGCGAAAAAGGTGAATTCAAACAAGATTGGCAAATCTACTTAAAAGACCAAGGGGCTCACCGCGACAACCTTGCTCTATTTGCGAAGGGCGGAGATGCTCAAGTGGCTTTTTCAACATTCGATTACCAAACCAATAAATCTTATTTGAATATTGTAAACGCCTTAGACGGCACAAGAATAGAACGTGTTGAGTACGACGGATTGGCCCACTTCAGTCAACCTGTTTTCTATTCCAATAGCATTTGGTTACCTACACAAAACAACACGCTTTTGAGATTTGATGTGCGGTAAAGGTACACGGTTCATTTTCCGATATGCGTATTGTCAAAATGGGATTGTTACCTAAACCGAACCAAATGGGATTGGCGAGCGTTTCGAAAATATTCCTTTGCGAAAAAGAGTTCCTCTTCGCACAAAATTGGCTAGGAGTACTCGGCGCGTGCGATGATGCGAAAGATTGTCGTATGAGCCGTGAATAAGGTGACCGTCGAAAAACAAAATCTGTCCACGCTCGAGCTCTACATCAATTTTTTTATCGCCAAGAGAATAGGGGGTAGGAGTGTTCAACAATCTTGAAAGATCAACTCGGTTAAATGGATCCTGCTGACCCAAAAATGCAAAAGTTTTTTGCTTGATTAAGTGCACGAGTTCTTTACCAAGGTATTGAAGGTTTATCTTTGGCCTTAGCAGCTCCATTTTGTGTGACTCAGGATACAGGTATAGCCCTCCGTTTTCCTTTTGTGCCGTTTCCAGAGGCATCCATGCAGCCAGCATATGGTGTTTGGTTTGGCTTCGGTTGTACCAGTTGTCTTGGTGAGGGCTAAAACCTTTTGTGCCAGGAGGGTTGAACATGACTTGGGTGTGAACAAGATCGACAGGACCACCCAAAAGAGACTCAAGGATTTCGCAAATGGCGGTGGTTTTAAGGGCGTCAACAATCTCTGGAAACAGTCGGTGAGGCATAAGTAAAAATGAAGATTTTTTTTCACCAGAGTTGTAGTCCTTACTGATTTTATCAAATATTAAATCAAGAGACTTTAATTGGTCCTCAAGCTTCGCCTTGCCGTCAAAGACAGCGTAACCTTGTGAGCGATAAAGATCTGAAATATCCATAGCATCCAAGGTCAAAGCAGTTTGGCCCAGACCTCGGGTTTGAATCCAACAGTTCCGCATTGGTCGGTCAGCAGAAATGGGCGCTTGATCAATTTGCCATTTTGGCTGAGCAGATCAACGGCTTCCGATTCGGTCATACCATCTTTGATTTTATCGGCAATTTTCATTTCTCGATAAACTTGGCCGGATGTATTGAAGAGATTCTTGAGCGAGCCGCCACCAGCCTTTAAATGTTCAAGCATTTTTTTGAGCTCGGCCTTCGACGGAGGCTGCTCCACGATGGGAATTTTCTTGAAACTCACTTTTTTACCATCTAGAAATTTTAAGGCTTGCTTGCACGTGCTGCAGCCACTGTATTCGTAGATCTTAATCATCAAAGCTCCTTGGATTCCCCAAAGACGTGCTTCAAAAGTTTTGAGAGATCTTTTCGCATTTGGGGTAGGTGTGGCAAAGACATGCTGGTTCTGAAAGCATCGCGTACGGGCTGCACTGGAAATCCGCCATATTGGCCTGGCTCGGTGACATGGGTGTGAACTCCAGAAAGGGCGGCCACTTCCACTCCGCTGGTGATGGTGATGCCATCTCGAACTGTCACTCGTCCGCCCGCCATAAAGTGATCGCCAATCTTTGTAGATCCGGCAACAGCGAACTTACCAGCAAGTATACAGTGTTTGCCGATTTCACAATTGTGAGCAATGTGAGCTAATTTATCAATTTTTGTACCCTCACCAATGAGGGTCACACCAAAAGCCGCGCGATCGATCGTGGAGTTCGACCCCACCTCAACGTCATTTTGCAAAACCACTTTGCCAGTCTGAGGAATTCGGTAGAACCTGCCCCGCTCATCATGCGCGAATCCAAAACCTTCAGAGCCAATAGCCGAGTTGGGCAATATCTCGCAGCGCTCGCCGATTTCGGTTCTCGGTCCAATGTAGAGTTGAGAGTACAAGTGAGAGTCTTTGCCGATCTTACAGTCTGCCTCGATGATCACTGCCGCATCGATGCGTACGCCATCACCAATGGTTACGTTTTTACCAATCACCGTGTAGGGACCGACAGAAACATTTTCACCCAAAGATACAGTCGAATCAATGATGGCGGTCGGGTGAATGGTGCCCAGCTCTTGCAGGGGAATCTCAAAAGCAAAAAATTCTTTTTTGATTTTGGCCATCGCGAGCTTCACGTTTTTAGAAAACAAAAAGGTCTTAACGCCCGAATTGGAGTTTTCAATTTCGGATTTCAACTTATGGTTCACGACAAGACATGAGGCTGAGCCATTCAATGCCGACTCTAGAAACTTTTCTTCGGTGATAAACAGAAGGCTTCCAGCTTTAGGTGCTTCAGGAGATGAAACCTCAGATATCAGTGTGTCTGGATTACCAATCAAATCAGTCACGAGGTCGGGAAATCGCTTTTGAATTGCAGAAATAGCTACGGCTTTGTTCATTGCAGTCTTTCAATTTTTCTAGTCAGAATCTTTTCAAGTTTTAAAATTCTAGCTTGGGCTTTTTCGCCATCTGCGGATAGCCCGCGCAGCTGATCGATTTTCCAATGCCTTAAGATTGGTTTCACAACATGATCGCGAAATTCAAGTGCGCCGAAAATTCGCTCAGATTCAAATACCGCGGAGCGCTCTTTAAAATCTTCGAGCACGCCGCCGGGCATACCAAAACTGTAGAGTTGGTTCGCGATGGCTGGAAGCATAAGATTGGGCGCGATATCTAAAATCGCTTGAACCACTGAGCGATAAAAAATGTAGTGAAAATTCTCGTCGCGAGAAACCAAAGACAAGATTTTATCTAACATCGGCTCGCCTGCCTTTCGCCCGGTCTCTAAATGCGAGATCCGAGTCGAAAGTTCCTGCGCCGTCGTGTAAGCGAAAACCTCAAGTGGCGAAGTGAAGGTGCGATGAAAGCCTTTTTTCATAACGGTTAAGCGATTTGTTTCGAGGCGTGCAGGGTCCATGGTTCTCATCAAAAGCATGTAGTCACGAATGGCTGCAGAATGCGTGGCTTCTTCGGCCGTCCAAATGCCACTCCATTCAGCCAAGGCGCTTGCAGGAGATATGTGGCTGGCGATGATCGAATGGTAATAAGGCAAGTTGTCTTCGGTGAGCAAATTCGTTTCGAGCGCTAAGACGATCTCTGGCTTAAACGGACATTGGCTAGGGCTCCAGGGTTTTTCGAGATAATCTTCGCCTCGGCCCCAAGGCACAACCTCATGTGGCATCCACCTGGTTGAGACAGAAAGGTGAGTGTTAATAAACGTTCGAACCTGCGGATCGATGGCTTGCATGATCTCGCTGATTTGTGACTTTTCTGAGCCCGATTTGGGGGCGGGCGCCGAATTGAGGTCGATCATAGCCATTCCATTCTTTTGGGTTGCATCAACATCGCCAACTCCGCCCAAAAGAACAAGGCAATTGATTCGGATCGAGGCTTTAACTGCGCACTGCCGAGCCTTACCCAAGTAGAATGAGCTTCAACACAACTCAGCCGCGCCTACGATCTGGAAAGTTCCAAATGTTCAGGCGTGGCTTCTTCCAATTTAAGAATTTTTTGATGAACTGGTTAGGAGCAAACCAAAGAACTAGTTTATCACTCGCACGTTGCTAGCCTGTGGACCCTTTTTGCCCTGAACGACTTCAAATTCAACTTTGTCACCGTCGTTGAGCTGAGCTCCACCTGTGTCGTTTGCATGAACAAACACATCTTTGCCGCCGCCATCGGGCGTGATAAATCCAAAACCTTTGCTTCCGTTGAAGAACTTTACCTTGCCAGTCTGCATACTTTCTCACTTCCTAAAAGGGTATTCTGTTGCCCTTAACTTTGAATGCCTCTGGCCTTTGATGTCAATTGGGGTCGATGACTCAAGGCAAAACAGGCCCGATTTTCCAGTTTTTCGGCCTCAAAATCGCATCTTAGGCATATTTTCTTGCAATACGCCGAAGTACCCGTCTTACCCGAGGTTTGAGCAATCTAGCCAGTTTTGGGTTGTCAGAGCGCGAATTGATCCATCCAAGCATCAGTAGGCTACGGGCATTGAGAAGATGCTCCAATACAGCATCATCGTGCTTGTCCCATTTTTTGATCGAACGATATCCATCTAATAGGGCATTTCGATAGCGCGGCCAGAGCTTCTTTCGTTTTTTGCCAAGGGCGTGCTCCATAGAGATGATGGGCATCACGAGGTCGTAGGCGTGAAAGCCATATCCACAATCATCAAAATCAATGGCTGCGATTTGTCTGGATTTAGTCCATAAGAGGTTTCCAAAGTGCAAATCGGC
>JBGSQJ010000399.1:0-11112 GCA_041738165.1 Bdellovibrionales bacterium | reverse complement strand
GGTACGCGAGTGATGTCAGATAAGAAAAAACCAATTGAACTTGGTCTCTTTTAAACAGTCCGTACGAGAGCGACCAGCTGGGCGACACAGATTTCACATTGGGCTTGAGCGCTTTAAGATATTCCACGGTTTTAGCGCCCTTTAAGGCTCTCACCCAATTCAAGAATTGCAAACCCGGGGAGCTCGAGTGAGGATCCTGAAGACCAATTTGATTTCTAAAGCGTTCTGCCAAAAGATCTTCAATCTTCGAAACCTCAATCGTATCTGCAGAATGATACACAAAAGTCATTGGGCTCCAGTCATAGGCGACGAAATCGGGCTCGATAAGGCCCTTCAAATCAGAGCGATAGACTTCTGGGTCGACCGCTTGCGCCCGCCACTTCAATTTCTCACGAGCCGATTTGAGCCAATACTGATCCAGGCCAATCACCACATCAAAGGGTTCTCGCTTGTTCAATCTGGCGCGCTCGATCAATAGCCCCGCATCTTGCGCCGTGGTCACTTCAACTTGGCTTTTGGTCTCGGCTTCGAAGGCGCGAAAAATTTCGTGGCCTGGCCCTGTGGATCCTAAAAAAGTTGAATAGGTGAGCACCCTCACTTTTGGAGTTTCATATTGAGCTCTAGGGAGATCTTTATTCAGATAGAGTTCGCGGGCGAAAAAAAGACTCCCCACGAGGCCTACCGCCAGAATCAGAAAAACAATCGGTTTTCCAGGCATGAACTACCACCAAATATCGCGATCGCGCTTGTAAAAGTAATAATCGAGGCCCATGCACCTGCCGGCACCGAGCCAAGCCAGACCTAAAAACAAAACCAATTGAATTTTATAAAAGTCAGTCGAAATCGAAGGGCCGATGATCACGAAATTCAATGTGATTATGGCCGCGAGAATTGAAATGGGTCGTACGAAAAAACCAAAGATGTAGCTCACTCCAACCAAAAAACCAAAGTAAACCACGCAGTATGCAAAAAACTGCCAATTGGGGACCACCACATGATCTAAGAAATCTTTGTACCACTCAGGCGCACGAGATGAAGGTGACCAATCGGTGATCGCCGCAGCAATTCGCGGTTGATTGAGGTAATCGCCTTGAAAGCGGCCCCATGCAACTTGCAAAAACGACCAACCCAAATAGATCCGAAGTAGGGCGACCGGAAACATGTGGCCGGTGTATTTTATACTCTCTAGAAATGAAACCAACATAGGGCCCAATTCTCACTCAAGTTGATAGCTTTGGTCAATGAATCCACTCGCTCGTCATTTTCGACTCGGGGCTTTCACGCCTTTTTTAGGGCAAATGTCGTTCAACTGACAGGTTTCGCACCGAGGTTTGCGGGCCAAACACACGCTGCGGCCGTGTAAAATCAGCCAGTGAGAAAATACGATCCAATTGGTCTTCGGAATCAGCTTGTTCAGATCCTGCTCCACTTTTTCTGGTGTTTTGTTCTTGGTCAGACCTAATCGAAACGAAAGTCGCTTCACGTGGGTGTCGACCACGACACCGCTCGCAATGCCAAAGGCATTCCCGAGAACGACATTGGCGGTTTTGCGCCCAACTCCTGGAAGCTCAACCAAGCTTTCCATCTGGCGCGGAATTTCCCCATCATATTCACTCAAAATTTTCTGACTGAGTCCCTTTAGGCTCTTGGCCTTTGCGCGAAAAAATCCAGTAGGCCGAATCACATTTTCGATCTCCAAAAGCGAGGCGTTTGCGTAGTCCTTAGGAGATTTGAATTTCGCAAACAGGTCTTTTGTCACGATATTGACTCTGACATCTGTGCACTGCGCGCTTAACACTGTTGCCACCAAAAGCTCAAAAGCATTGCTGTGATCAAGCGCACAGTGTGCATTGGGGTAACCTTTTTTTAATCTACGAATCAGTGTCGAAACAGAGGCAGCCATGGACTGGGGTCTAACGCAGTTCCTCGACATCTGTCGAGGAAAGTCTTTCTCGACTGGCTTGGCCAGCGCTTTTTCATTCACAATATAGTTATGGAAGGTCCTCGCCAGCTCCACAGCCATGAATTCAACGAGCTCGTGCAGTTCTTATCGACCCACTTACGCGAAGAACATGGCTGGACCATCGCCGACGAATACCCGCTCGCCGTTCATTCAGATAACCTCAACAATGTTTTAGTGATCAAAGACGAAACGGGATTGCTTTCGGCCGCGGTTATGAAACCCATGGTGGTCAAATCGCCACTGGGAATTTTTAAAGTGGCTGCAATTGGCAATGTGGTCACCAAGCCCGAACATCGCAATCAAGGATTGTCGAATCAGATACTCACGCACGCGCTAAATGCGGCAAAAGACCGCGGCTGCGACTTCGCCATTTTGTGGACCAACCTTTTTGATTTCTATAGAAAACTGGGGTTTGAGCTGGCCGGTACTGAAGTGGCGCTGCACATTCCTGAGTCTTTCAAAGCGCCTCTCGCGGGCGATCTGAAGTTTATGGACACTCAAAAAGTAGACCCTCAAGCCATCTTGAAGCTCTACTCACAACACCTCACTGGAAGTGTTCGAACCGTTGATGAAATTCGCCACTATTTGAAAATTCCAAACTCTCAGGTCTACACGGCTTGGGATGGGAACAATCAGCTTCAAGCTTACGCGGTCGTGGGCAAAGGGGCGGATCTTGATGGCTACATTCATGAATGGGGCGGCGGCGTTTCAAAGGTCATGGCACTTGTTCAATTTGCCATTGAGAAACAAAAACGTTCATTGAATCTTATCACTCCACCTCAGTGTGTGAATTTGATTCGCCAATTCGAAGCACACGGCGCGAGCTCACACCTTGGCGTTTTGGGAATGGTCAAAATATTAAATATGGGCCCTCTGCTCACCAAGCTCAAGAGACACATCCGCAACACCGGAGTTCAAGGTCTCGCTCTCGAAATGCGCGAGGGCAAATACTACTTTGGCTACAAACAAGAGATTTTCAGCACCGATAGCGAAACCGATATGGTCCGTTTGATTTTTGGCCCAACGAGAGCCTCTCAATTGCACGACTTTGACCCCGAGACGGCCACGGCCTTTGAGGCGATTTTTCCAATTCCAATGTGGATCTGGGGCTGGGATTCGGTTTGATCTACTACATTCTTCATGCCTTGGCGGGCACGCTTGTTCCACTTCTGATTCTGTCGATGATCGGCTGCACGAAAATCAAAGAAAAGGATGGCAACCTGGGCGAAGAGGTGTCCGTCGAAGCCATTAACAACGCCCTTCAAAAAGCCTATGGCCAACCTAGTTTTCGCGGTTTGCGCCTTGGGCAATCGGTCAAGTACTCGATCACTAGGCGCCTTGAAAATGAAGAGTCGACCCTGACGCTCGGTGGCCTCGATGTTGAGGTTTCACGCTACCAAGATCTCCCCACCGAAGAGCGCTTCACATTTTTAATCACCAAATCCACCCGTCTTGAAAATGGAGAGTTTGAAGTCAGGGAGAGCGAACAAGAATATGTATTTAACAAAGAATTGAGCGCCGAAAAGTTGGCTCTCCAAATGAGCGAGGCTCGGGTGGGCGCCCAAGAGTCCAAAATCGAGCGCACAAGCTTTCATAAACTTAGAGAATCATCTGGGGTTATCTCGCCGCCCAAACAAGTTCGGGATCGCCCCGACTGTGGAGGCCTCAGCCCGTGTGAACTGCCCGTTAACTACCTGCAGTTCAATATGGTGAACTGGTATTCAGATGGCTCGACGCAAAAAATTGCATTTGATTTTGCCTTCAGCCCGGCCACGCCCGTATTGTCGTTCGGGCAAGATCTCTTTGAGCTGTTGACGGGCGTTTTGGTTACGGATTGCCGCAGCACTTATGTGCCCATCGAAAAGCGAACTGTTTATGTTCGTGATTGTCAGTCGCTCGAAGATTTCCAAAAATAAGGAAGTCTCATGAGCGCGAATAAATCTATTGCTGTAATTTTATCTGGTTGTGGCCACAAGGACGGCGCCGAGATCACTGAGTCGGTCAGCACTCTGATTGCTTTAGGACTGGCGGGCGCCAGTTACAAAGTTTTCGCCCCTGATATCGATTTTTCGGTGACCGATCCGGTGTCGTCTGTGCCGACGGGTGAATCGCGAAATGTAATGACCGAATCCGCGCGCATTTCTCGAGGGCAGATTCGGCCATTGAGCGAGTTGAAGATGGATGAGTTTGACGGCCTGGCCTTGCCAGGCGGCTACGGAGCCGCACTCAATTTATGTGATTGGGCCAAAAACGGGGCGGCCTGCGCTGTTAATGTGGACGTTGAAAAGACGCTCAATGGGTTTTACCGGGCGCAAAAGCCCATCGCAGCTATTTGCATTTCTCCAGCCTTAGTGGCGAGAGTTTTGGGTGCTCATGGAATTACTGTGACAATTGGAAACGATCCAGACACTGCTGGCGAAATCGAAAAAACAGGGGCCCATCACCAAAATTGTGACGTCACTGATTTTGTTTCAGATCGCGAGCACCGAATTATCACCACACCCGCCTACATGTATGACGACGCTCGGCCCGATCAAGTGTTCACCGGAATCAAAAAGGCCATCGCTGAATTTGTTGAAATGGCGTAGGCCCCTGTGGGGTTGTGGGGTTGTGCATTTGCGTTGGTAGCGAAACTTGATCAGGTTGGCCCAGCCCGAGAGCGTTGGTAGCGCCAAATATTAAATACTTCCAAGTCATTGCGAAATAGGTAGTCAAGAAGGCTGCGAAACTCTCTCCCCCATGTGCCGATTCGAGTGTAGGGCCTTAACTCAAAAAGTCCGCGCCCAAACCTGCGCGCGATCTGACCAGTTAGCGTTCTGATGAATCCTATATAGGCCCTCCTGCTTGCCATTTTGATAACAAAATGAACGTGGTCCCGTTGTACACTTGAGGCGTGGACCTTGATACCGAAAGTTTTCGCATATTTTGAAGTGAGACTTTTTATAACCAATCTTGATTTAAAAAGACTTGCCGAACTTCTCGTTTTTAAAACTAAATGAATTGGCCGCCGCGAAGATAAGACGCGCTTTTCTTGGCGAGTGTTGTTTAATTCACCACCGCACGCAAGATCTGGTTTTGAAATTAAAGTGAGCTGTTTCACTATTTTTTTATACCATACGTTTTTAAAATGCAGATTTTAGCATTTTGTTATTCTCAATTGATGATTCAATTAGGTAGCTGAGTGGCTCTTGAAATCAATTTGTGACTTCGTCATTCAACGCAAAATTCTCGTGAATGAAGGATGATGTCCTTTTATAAGCGTTCGTCTAAATCGCAAACTGGTGGGCTAAAAACCTGTCAACACTCATTTCATTGATCAATTAAAATGTTGCGAATTTAACCATTTTTTGAAAACGCAGCCACAGCAAAAAGCCCGCGCGTGAACGCTGTTATCCAACCCGCGACCTCAACTACGACTCTCATTTAAAGTTTCTAAGCGCTGTTAGCAATTTATTTATCCACACATAGCTTCGGTGCCACTCTCACCCAAGCACCGTTCCACAATTCAACTGCCCCGAGCTTTCCATTTGGCAAGCGCGGCCTTGTGAACGCCCGAAAGCCAGAGCTTATTGAACACCGTGCGCTCATTTTTACTAGAAAGGCCCAAAATTTCAGGCTCTACACCGCTCGCCTGAGACTGAGCCCAAAGCTCAAGATCGCCCCTCCAAGTCCAACTCGTCACCACTCGGTCCACCAAACCCAAATGCAACGCCGAATGTGCATCGAGCAACCTGGCCTCAAGCAACAATGACCTCAAGCGAGCCTCACCCAAACGCTCAGCCCAAAGCTGACCACCGCCCCACCCAGGTGTTAAGCCAATTCGCTTTTGCCAAAAACTCAGCATCACACCCGAAACGCACCAGCGAAAATCAAACCGAGCCAGCCACTCCATCCCTCCACCAAGCACATCGCCGTTAATGAGAGCTAGCTTCACTGTGGGCCAAGCACCAAACGCCTTCAGACATTTGGTGATTTCAAGATTAACTTTTACGCCATCACTCTTTGACCTGAGAGACGCATAGTGGCTCATGTCTCCACCCGCACAAAACATGCGCGGATGAGCGCTTGAAACCACAACCGGCTTTTTAAGTTTTGAATGCCTTTTCGCCAAACCACTCAATTCGCGAGCGGCGGCCAATGAAAATGCGTTGTGCTTTTCGGCGAGCAAATAGACCAAATGCAGATAATTTTTATTTTCTAAAACTTGAAAATAGGGTTTCACGAATTTCGATTTTACACGCCATTCATAAGATTGCGATAAATATCCGAACCCTTCATAAACTTAATTCCGACGCCGTATCCGCCAGCTGAATGACCTTTATGCGTCGTCCAGACCACCCGGCCATGAACATTGTGCTCTCGCTCGACATCGGACAATTGCACGCGCAGTCGCAATAAATCACCAATTCCAACAGTAGGTTTTTTAACCAGCTCAAAATAGGCTCCGCCACGACTTAAATTGAACATATGCGTGTCAAACTTTTCGCCGCTGATGAATGTCTCAAGGGTCGCGGTGATATTGGTGCGATACCTTCTAAAAATCTGCTGCGGCACGGATCTCGTCACCATTAGCTTGCGCGTAAGACCTTTTAGTTTTTTAAATTCAAACGGGCGCTCAAGAAAGGTTACGTTGTACTGCTCATGAATCTCTTCGACATTTAAACGACCTACGGAGTCGGTGATCATCAAGATGGGATAAGAAAAACCCATATCTCGAATCTGATTGGCGTACGAGATATCCTCTTTGACCAGGTTGCCCGTTTGAAGGATCAACAAATGAAAAGGCCGGTTACGAATATTGGCCAAGACATCTTTAGGCGTTCGGGCCTGAGTGATTTCATAGTGAGAGTCGCTCTCTAGGTAATTCTGAATGAGGCGCGCATCATCTGACGACTGGCAACGAAGTAAGACCCTCTGCATAGTAAAACCCCCACTTAGAGTTTTTCGGCACAAGGCTTTCGTCTATTGAATGTTCGTAAAACCGTCGAAATGTAGACAATCTAACCGTCTCATTATGAAACGGGGCCTACCTCTTGTCGGCAGGACTCCACTTCAGGCCCTCGTTGCCAATCCACTGGCCGCGCGGTCGATAGATTCTATTTTTACTGTATTGTTCAAAAATATGAGCCAACCAACCACTCACGCGCGAAACGGCAAATATCGGTGTGTAAATGTCTATGGGGATACCCATGCTGTAATAAACCGTGGCCGAGTAAAAATCCACGTTGGGTAGTAGGCCCTTTTCTGATTGCATGACATCATCTATAGCTTTCGACATTTCATACCATTGCGGCTCACCTGATAAGGCGCCCAGCTTCTGGCTCAACTGCGACAGAATTTTGGCCCGAGGATCGCCGTTTTTATAAACTCTATGTCCAAAACCCATAACTTTCTTTTTCTCAGCAAGCGCCTCTTTGATCCATTCTTTAGCGCCATCCATAGAACCGATATCTTTGAGCATGAGCATCACCTGCTCATTGGCTCCTCCATGGAGAGGCCCCTTCAAGGCCGAAATCGCACTTGTGACCGCCGAATATATATCACTCAAACTCGAAGCCGACACTCTTGCTGCGAAGGCCGAACAATTGAGCTCATGATCCGCATGAAGAATCAAACACGTGTCAAAGTACTTAGCCATTTCAGCAGACGGCTCTTTGCCCTTGAGCTGATAAAGAAAATTCCATGCGAGGCCCTTTTCAGGTACGGGGCTTACAAGTGGTTGACCACTGCGGTGACGGTCGAAGAGTGCCACCAGAGTACCAAGTTGAGCTGTTAGTCTCATAGCCACCCGTTTTTGATTGGATTCATCAGTGGACTGAGCGTCTACATCCCAAAGAGCCAGCGCGCTCACCGCAGTTCGTAGCCACGCCATTGGGTGAACACCTTTGGTGGGCAAACTCTTGAGCAATGCGATTTGCTCTGCCGACAAAGTCATATTTTTAGCCAATTGCTTTTTGAACGCGTCGAGTTCTAGGGCCTTGGGCAGACGGTTTTCCCACAACAGAAATACTGTTTCTTCGAATGTAGAATGAGCCGCAAGGTCCTCTATTGTGTACCCACGGTAACAAAGTGTGGCATCGACAATCGACGAAATCCCCGTTGAACAGGCCACAACGCCTTCTAAACCCTTATCGATCGCACCTTCGTAAATTTCGACTGCTGGAGTGGGCATAGAGAATCCTTTCGCCTGAAACCTTCAATTCATAATAGTAATAGACATATTTCAGCCCGTCTAGATTGGACGCCTAGCTCTTAGCCAGTTTGATCACTTTATCTTTTACTTCGATCACCAAGACCGTTTGGTCTCGCTCTAATTCTGGGCTCACAGCGAAGCGACTCACCTCGTAAAGGATATGGTTGCGCATTTCATGGACTCCCCGAGCTGGACCACTTAAGAAACTGCGCGTGACTCTCTCTAGACCGTATTTTTCGCCCTGCTTATTCGTCACATCCATGACGCCGCGAGTGCATATCAAGACTCGATCTCTTGGGTTTAAATAGAGCGACTCACTCTGCTTGGGGGGACTGAAGTCTAGCCCAAGCGGCGAAGTTTCACCCCCGAGGGCGCGCACTTCACCGGTGCTCGCATTTTGATGAAGAACGAGCACCGATCCCATCTTCACATAACGCATTTCGAAACTTCTTCGATCGATTAATGAATAAAAAATATCGGCCGTGTCTTGGCGTTGAATGTTGTTTTTGAGCTGATCTAGAAAGTCTCGAACCGCCTCGTGGGGCTCAGAGCCTTTTTTTGATTCAAGCTGCCCTGTCATATGCAGGAGCACACTCAAAAGTAGCGCTGACATCGTGTGTCCCGTCGCGCTCGAAACGATCATGCCAAAACGAAAGCGATCTTCATGTTCAAAAATATCAAAATAGTCCCCGCCCGATATCGAACTCGGTACAAACTTTGTTGAAAACTCGAAGCCCGAAATATGAGGAAACTCCGTTGGCACCAAGACTTTTTGCATCACCTGGGCGACTTTAAGTTCACTTTCTAATCGGCCAAGAACCGCCTCTAGCCTGGCATTGGCGTCGGTGAGCTCAGACCTAAAGCGACGCAGGTCGGCCTCTCGCTCACTCAGCTCTTCTTCTAGCTCTGCCACACGAACCATGAGTTGTTCTCGAGTCGGATTCGACATACCCAACATGGTAGACTTTCGACTAACTATGTCAAATGGGATTTTTGCGTCGCGCAAGAGGCGGCTTCAACCTCAGTTCAACACTTGAAGTATTTTCAAGGAATAGGTTAACTGCTTCTATATGACTTTTGAGACCCGATTCACCTGGGAAAAGTTGGCGCTCGAACTTCAGCTTCTCAGAAATGAAGACTTTAGCTCAATTGTTCCCCTATGCATCGGTATCAACTCCATACTCTGGCCAAAAGAAAATATCGAAACCTGCTTTAGACAAATTCAGTTCTTGGGATTCGAGCTAAGTAAGTCTTGCGAGGGCCTCAGCGAAGCCGAACGTTGGGAAGTTCTGCGCCAGTTTGTTTTTGACAGTCGCGGCTACCAGATGTCTTCAAGTCGCCGCAAGGACGTGTGCGAAACAGATGTTCTGTTTCGTTCGGTGCTCGAACGACGAGCGGGGCACCCTCTCCCGATAGTTTTTCTGATTTTGCATCTGACTCATTTTCTCGATTTGCCCATGGCCCTGATACAGGCCAAACATCATTTTTTACTCAAATGGGTCCGGTCTGGAAAAACGGTCTATCTGGATCTTTTCAACAACGGCCACGCACTGAGCGATGAAGAACTCATTCAATTTTTAAATAAATCTGTTTCGAACCTTGAGGTTTGGAGTGCGAAGCAACTTCTGGCCCAATACCTAGAACTTCTCGTTTCAACGTTTGAACGCAGTCAAAATCTGGCTCACCTGCACGTGGTCTACAACTTGATGCTCCATGTAGATGAATCCAACACGTCGTTACTCGCGCAGCGAGCTCTGCTTCGCCAACGCCTTGGCTTCAACCGAGAAGCGCGCAGTGATTTGAAACGCTACTTTTCATTTGTAGAGCGCGCCTGTGCGCCGGCCGAGATTCAACAGGCGTGGCTCGAACTTGAAGCCATGCCTGACCCTTCAGAGCGCGCACCGACGGACATGCTTCACTAAGCGATTCGTCACTCACGCTTTGGTCAGATCTTATTTTGATAATTCTAAGAGCTTAGCGAACACATCGCTGCTCGGAAAAACTTTGAGAGCTTGCTCTGCGACTGACCTGGCTTGAGCTTTATTGTTCTCAAATAAAAGCGCCCTCACATAGTTTTCGTAGCCCAGGTGGTAGGTGCCGAGCTCTCCCGATCGCAAAAAGAGCTCTTTGGCTCCCTTCACATCCCCTCTCTTGAATAAACACACGCCCAGGTTGTTTGTGCTAACCCACCATTTGGGCGCCAAGGCTACGGCCTTCTCGAGAACATCGCAGCCCTTGTCGAGGCGATTCGAATTCAGATAAATAAATCCCAGCTGACTGAGTATTGCGAACGAGTCTGGCTGAAACTCGAGATCTCGGCTCAAAAGCCCTTCTTCACTTTGCCAATCTTCGTTTCTTTGAAAAGTCGCAACCGAAGCCAGTGTCAAAACCAAAACTCCTGCCGCCATCCACCAACTCTCGCGGCGAGATTTTTCAATCGCTTGCTGAACCCATAAAAGCAAGAGACCGAGCAAACCAAAATTACTTAGGTACGCCCATCGATCCGCCACGGTCGCATCAATTGGAATCAAATGCGAATGCAGCGCAAAGCTCAAAAGTACGATGCCCACAAAAAACCAGGCAGGTTGGCCAAATCGTCTAACCGAAAACCAAAACCCCACACCCAGCCCCGCTAGGGTTAGCAGCGCCATTGAAAAAGGTAAAAATTCAAACTCATTGACGAACCAATGCTGACCCACGCTCAATGGCCAAGGCCAAAAGAACGTCTTTACGTAGTAAGACAACACAAACGGCAAATTGAATAGACGCTCCCAAGCAGTGGCCAGCTCAAAGGGCGTGTAGTGCGCTTGAGTTATGAACATCTTTGCGACCCCGAAACGAAGAACTGCATACACGGCAAAGACCAAAACCGACAGGGCCGCGATTTTTTTGAGCTGAGATTTCTCGTTTGATACGCAAAGCGCAGCCAAGAAAGTGATAGGCAAAAACAAGAGTC
>JBGSQJ010000381.1:0-3554 GCA_041738165.1 Bdellovibrionales bacterium | reverse complement strand
GGCTTTTTTAGGTGCCAGGTTCCGAAACCGGGGCGCGCTGCGTCCCGGTTTCGGAACCTGGCACCTAATCTTTTTTCTTGGGGCCTTCGTTGATTTCTTCTTTGAGTTCTTTGCCGACTTTGAAAAAGGGCAGCTTTTTTTCGTCAACTTCAATGACTTCGCCGGTGCGGGGGTTGCGGCCTTTGTAAGCTCCATAATCACGATTCACAAATGAACCAAAGCCGCGAATTTCGATGCGATCGTTGCGCATCAAAGCTTCCACCATGGAGTCAAAAATGGTGTTTACCACCGTCTCGGCCTTGACCCGGGTGATGTTGGACTTTTCAGCTATCAAGTTAATCAAATCGGCTTTTGTCATGTATATTCAATATCCTAGTGAGATCTGTGGGGCCTTGCCAGAGAAAACAATGGCCTGCGCGCTGTGGCAAACCGCTCACACGCGTGATTGTACGCTTCTAGGGTTTTATCGAGCATATTTTTAGAATCAAACAGTTTCATGACCTTTTGTCTGGCCTGCTCACCCATCGATTCTACCGGAATCTGGCCGTTGAAAGTCTGCAGCAAAAGCTCTGAAAGAGTGAAGGTGTCAGCAGGGCGAATGAGGAATCCATCGACGCCGTCTTCAACGACAGTTGAAATAGGGCTTAGCTCAGAGCCAATAATTAGTTTTCGCTGCGCCATGGCTTCGAGCAAACTCTGCTCTAGGCCCGACGAGCGTGCACTTAGGTTGACGAAGGCGTCGGCCAGCACCACGTAGTCTGACACTTGCGACGGATGAACTTCTCCGACAAATACAACTCGGCTCCCAAGTGCCAGGCGCAGCATTTCGGCTTCGATTTCTTTTTTGAGGGGCCCCGAGCCAACGACAATTAAATAGGCGTTGTTTTTCTTAATCGCGACTCGTTCAAATGCCCAAAGCAGATTTTGCATTTCACCGAGCTCGTTCATATCCGAAATCGTCACGACCGATTGAGCGTTGGCAGGTAGCCCCAGCCGTTTCATGAGTTCTTCACTCTTTGATCTGGGCGATAGGTCTTCGACCTCGATTCCAAACGGCACAAAAAAGATGCGTTGATCTGGATACAAATAGTATCGCTCGAGAAGCATACGTTGTTGCGGGCTATGCACGATAATAGCGTCGGCAGTTTTAAGCACTTTGCGGTCGTGGCGTAGATAATTCTGGGTGAATAGGTAGGCCACGCGCAAACTTGTGCGAATCATACTCATCGCCGTCTCTTGAGCCATGCCCAAAAGTGAGTAAACCGCCGGAAGGCTCGTCGCATCGACGTCGTAGACAACAGCTACGTTTAAATTTTTACGATCTTTACCTATTTTCAATCCAGAATTATCGAGGCAATGCACGACATCGAAAGGTTCGAGTTCGTGCAATTCTTGAAAATACCGATGTGCCAAATCACTGAATTCATCAGGTCTTGCGCCGGGCTGTTCGCCCAAAAAATAAGCCTTAACTCCGTCACGTTCGACAAACGCCATCTGCCGCCGATTGGTCCACGAGAGCACCGTCACCTGGTGGCCAGCTCGAACGAGCCCGCGTGCAATGGGCCACAAAAAGCTAACCTCTCCACTTGAATCCATAAGCGGAAAGCGGCGTGAGACAATGCAAATCTTTAGTGGTTTCATCGCACCCTCGAGCCTAGCGCGTTCAGATGACTTGAGTAAAGCCGTGATAAATCATTGAGTGCGGCAAACTCAATCTCCGGCAGAGCCTCGAGAACCTTGAGCCTCATATCGTCTTTGTTCATCCATTGAGTGGCCACATGACCTGATGGATTGAGCCATTTCAGCGCTTGCGCCAACCCAAGATCTGGCAAAAAGCGAACCCGATTTGCACAAGTTTTCAGTTCAAGCCAACCTTGGCGCCGCAGTTCAGACGATGAGTTTCCCCATCCGCCAAGAATTCCCGCAACGGCACTCGGGGCTAAACAAAGTTGATCAGCCAGCCAAGCTAGTCCGTCTAAAGGGCGTGTCCATTCTGAAATGGGTGAGGGAAGCAAAATCTCAAGGTCACGGCACGGCCCCGCCTCAGCGGCAAGACTAAGTGACGTAGCAAAGTGCGGAGTTCGGTTGATCCAAGTTAAAAGAGACGGGAAGTGATCGGCTGAGTCGAATCCGGTAAAAAATTTTTGCACACGCACCTGAGCCATACAAAACGAAGTCAAGAGTGGCCAGAGCTGAGGCATAAGACTGTATGTTGGCGGTCGAGGGGCAAACACGTGAACGACATCGGGCTGATAATTAAACATCAGTCGCGCGAGCGCTAAGAACTGATCTGCCCGCCATGATTTGATGGGTGAGGCCACCTTTAAATTAGGATGTTTAAGTTCCACTCGCGATGCCAGCTCAGGGCCAACAACCAGCACTTCGTATTCGGACTGAGCCAATGTCATCAAGTTGTCCCAGATCACTCCGCCCTTCCAATCTGGATCTGAGGGGAGCCGGTCAACAAGGGCCAAAACCCTTATCATCTAAAGCGCCTCGACGAGGTTTTCTAAGAACTTTAGGTTGGCCTCAGGAAGCTCTAAATCTTTGAGCTCTTTGATACTGACCCATTTGAGATCGAGGTGGGCCTGAGTTTTGATCTGCCCTTTCCAAAATTTAACTTCATAAAATAAAAATACGATTCCGGTTTGGCCGTAACTGTGTGTGCCAGCAAATACGAGCCGCCCAATTTCAGAATCAACACCTAGTTCTTCTTTTAACTCTCTGACGAGGGCTTCTTGCGGACTCTCGCCGAGTTCAATTTTGCCACCTGGAAACTCCCAAGTTCTAGCCAAGGTGGCGCCGTCGGGCCGTTGGCCAACCAAGACTTTACCTTGTCTCTTCATTATCGCCGTTACGACCGCGATCCAAGTGGTGCGTTTTTTGGCGGGGGAGTTGGTTGTGCGTTTGCCCTTGGCGGCAGCCATCAGCTCGGTTTCCTCATCTTTAAGACGCTATCAAAAAAATAGGGACCTCGAAACACCAAGGCCGAATAAATTTGAACCAAGTCGGCTCCGAGGCCTAGGCGCTCTTCGATGTCCTCTGAACTCATAATGCCGCCCACCGACACGACCAAACGCCCCTGTCTGTTGCTACCTAGAATTTTAAGTGCCTGGGTGAGTCGTGCTTTCGATAGTGTTCCAAGCGGCCGACCTGAGACTCCTCCGCCCTCGGCAGGAAACTTTAAACCCTCTCTTAAGCCTTGAGACGTGTTTGTTAGAATCCATCCGTCAATTTTGTGACTCACCGAAATATCCAATACCATCTTGAGGTCGTCTTCAGAAAGGTCCGGACTAAGTTTGAGCAAAACGGGGCCCGTATGGGGCTGGCGAGAGCTCATCACTTGAGACAAAAAATCACTAAAATAATCGGGCTCAAATAGGCGCCTAAGATCCTTGGTATTTGGGCTTGAAATATTGATGACAAATCCATCAACCAAACCAGATAGGCCGTGAATCAATTTGCTGTAATCCAAATGAGCATCGCTAAGCGGCGTCTGTTGATTTTTGCCGATGTTGGCAAACACCGGGCAGCTAAGTGGGCGCCGGAGCTTT
>JBGSQJ010000342.1:0-3280 GCA_041738165.1 Bdellovibrionales bacterium | reverse complement strand
GGCTTTCTCATTCGAAAAGATGGATTGATCTTGACCAACAATCATGTGATCGACAAAGCCGACGTGATCAAAGTTCAACTGGATGAATCTCAAAAAGATGGCATTGATGCCAAAGTCATCGGCCGAGATCCAAAAACCGATATCGCCCTTATTAAAATTTCGAGCAAAAACGATTTGCCCTATGTGACGCTTGGTTCAAGTAGCGAAACCGAAGTGGGCGAATGGGTGGCTGCGTTTGGTAACCCTTATGGCTATGGGCACACGGTCACCAAAGGGATTATCTCGGCCGTCGGGCGAGAGATCGATGAGCTCAACCTTTTGCCATTTATGCAAACTGACGCCAGCATCAACCCTGGTAATTCGGGCGGACCGCTTGTGAATACCCAAGGGCAAGTGATTGGTGTGAACGCCGCCATCGACTCAAGGGCGCAAGGTATTGGGTTTGTTATCCCGATCGATAGTGTGAAGGCGCTTTTACCGCAACTCGAAAAAGGCGGAACCATTGAACGTGGGTTTATAGGGGTCGGAATGGACGACCTCAACGAACAAAGCGCGAGATCTCTTAATTTCAAAAATTCAGATGGCGCACTGATCACCCAAGTGCTGAGCGACACTCCTGCCGAAAAAGCGGGCCTTGAGCCCTATGACTTGATCACTGAGTTTGGCGCACACAAAATTGAATCAGCGCGAGATTTGAGCAAGGCCGTGAGCCTCACCCCAATAGGCAAAAAAGTCAGTGTGAAGATTGTGCGCAACGGTAATGCTCGAGAGTTGTCGCTGGTCGTTGGCAAATCACCCGATCTTTCGGTGAGCCAAAATAGTCAACGCTCTTCACGCTCGAAATCAGGTAAAGCGGCGCCGTTTGATATGGGTTTTGTGCTTTCGGACTACTCGACGGCTATTGCTCAAGAGTTTGGACTGCCAAAGTTAAAAAAACCGCACCCGGTGATTGTGGCGATTGATCCAACTTCAATAGCTGCACGCTCAGGGATGGCTCCTGGTGATATTATTTTAGACGTGAACCGGCGCGAAGTCGGAACAGCCAACCAGGCTATCCAAAGAATTCGTAAGAATTCGATGAACGTGTTTCGAATTCTAAAGCGCGACCGCGTGGTGCTGATTTCGATTCGCTCGTAGCCCGATCTGTTTGTCTCAAAACGAGACATACGCACTAAAAATAAAAAAGACTTTAATCTAGTCGAGTCTGTGCCGATGGGTGTTCATCAACCCAAGACAAAGGACTAATTTCCCTATGGCTACAGCCCTTAGAGTTTTGATCCTTCTCGCTTTTCTTTATCCACTAGCCGTCTTGGCTGAAACCAAACTCAATTGCACTCAGCAAACCGCCGTGATCGCCGAGTATGTCACACTGGCGAAATCACTTGGCAAACAGAAAGTTAAACCTGATTGCAGCGCCGCTCAAAAGCAGTGGACGGCCGCCAAGGCCGCGTGCAGTGGCTCGAAGTGCCAAGCTTCGACTCCTTACGAAAAATCGGACTGCCAAATGTGCTCGGACTACAAGAGCCAGTGTCTCAAGTTGATGAGCACCACCCCTGTTTGCACGAACACGGCCGAAGCTCAGCCCGCAAAAGATGAGTTCGAAACGGATCCCGTCAAATCTGACCCAGACCGAGAGCCCAGTTCGAGACCCTTTGGATCGATTTGATTCAATATGGCCTAAAGTCCCTCACTCACCTTAAGTCGGGGTTCGATTCTGCCGTTAAATATGAATATAGAGTTGCATCATGAACGGCACACGCGAAGACGACGGAGGTTAGCCACCATGAGAATCACCGAAGTTAAGGTTTATCCAGTAAACGAAGAACGCCTCAAAGCTTATGTTACAATCACAATCGAAGACTGCTTCGTTGTTCGCGATCTAAAGATCATCAAGGGTCACGAAGGATTGTTTGTCGCCATGCCGTCAAAGAAACGCAAAGATGGACAGTTCAAAGACATCGCTCACCCACTCAACCAAGAGACTCGCGCTGAAATCGAAAGAGCCGTGTTTGCGGCGTTCGAGGCTGAAGTGAAATCGATGGGTGAAAACCTCTCAAGCCTACGCTCGAGCGGCAGCGGCGACGAAGATTAAGATACCTTTAGTTTTACGGGAGTTTAAACGTTGGATCTTCTAGGATCTGACGGCAAACCTGCATCCCTAAGTCTTGGCCCGTAGCCACGTCACTTGGGTGATGAACCCCGACGATCACTCTGAGCTCACCTAAGCTCGCACCATACTCCATAATCTGGGCCTCACGCTCAGGAAATACCGCCGCCATCACACAGGCCGCCGCCATCGAAACCGTCGCATGGGTGCTTGGGTAGGCTTTTGAGCCACCAGGCTTACGAATGCAGGGTTTGATTCGGTGATCGACATCATAGGGCCTGGGGCGACGATACTCGTCTTTGTAGTGGCGCGACGCTCGCGATCCAACGTTCATCACACCAGTGATCACGGTTTTTACCCGAGCCAATTCTTCTTTGTCGAGCAGTTCGCTCTTGCCAAAGAGCGTTTGAAAATCGTGCGACTCGGTGGCGCGGCCCAATTTGCAATCGGCATCGGTTCGCTCCTCTTGCAGTCGCAAAATCTCAGCGAAATCATTTTTATACTCCGCACTTCCCTGCGCCGGCGGGTCGGATATTGTGAAATCACTTGGTTTGAGTTTTTGCCAATCCGCAAGTACGGGAAAGCCGGCGACGATGAGAAATAACAAAATCAGGGCGGCAGAATGCCTCAATGTTTTTTTCATGGGGCTGACCATCCCCCGATCGTGCCGCAACTTCAATTCAGGATTGGGTTGGCTTAATAATGCTTTGCGCAAATGCGCCATTCGACGCTTCAGCATATGGGTTTCGCTTGCCATACGAGGGCAGATATTGGATTTTCATTTGTTCAGTTTAGTGAAATTCATCGCTGGGGTGTCGGCAAGTTGGTAAGCCATCAGATTTTGATTCTGACATTCGCAGGTTCGAGTCCTGCCACCCCATCCAATTTTCCTCCTTAAAAAATTAGCATCGAAAAAAGAAAAGGAAAGTCAGGCACCTGCCTGACTTCATTTGAGAAAAAGCGATTGAAGGATATTTCACGGAATTTCGACTCATTTCAGAGTTTGGTTACCTTTTGGTGACCCGTTGGTGAGGTTCTTCTCACTTCATGGTGGGCGTGCGCCTTAAAGCCTCTACAGACAGGCATTTAACAGCCTCAGTCGGTAATTTTCGAACGATCTATATCCGTAAGCCCTCTTTTGTACAAGCTTTGCGACGTTATTAAAGCCTTCCG
>JBGSQJ010000340.1:0-34887 GCA_041738165.1 Bdellovibrionales bacterium | reverse complement strand
ACCTTTGCCTCTATGGTGTCAGCGCGCTTGCAATCTTCGACAAATATTCGTCCTGCGAAACAACCCAAAGCCTTGGGGCGCGGAAACTACTGGGCGGCGAATATCGAAGTCTATGTTGAGGACCGAGATATTGAGGAGAATTTCAATACAAATGACATTCTTGTTCAATTGATCAACGAGCGCACCGGTGAAGTTGTTAAACAAGCAACTGTACCTTCTTACAAGAACGTAACGCTGCGTCTTGAGGGTCACCTTGTTCAACCACTTATTTTCGGCGAGGACCACTGGGATAATTCAGAAGGGTTGAACCGCGGAGAAAACGTATTTCGCGTACGCGTTTACGATGCTTATGGACAAGGTCGATCGATCGATACTGAGCGGATCACTGTTACAGTAAATTGATTATTCAGCAGAAGGGGCGGAGTGGCGCCAGGAGGTCTACATGCTGGCCACGGTGTGGGCGCTGGATATGGCGGACCAAGATGGCTCAGGATCTCTTTGAGCACTGCCGGGTCTTTGATTGACGCCATGATCGGACTCAACTTTGGCTGGTGGAAGGATGAGCCGGGGCAAGTGGTCTTGGGCTCAGGCGAAAAGCCAATCATCGGCGTGCCGACGGAGGCGTTCTTTCCGCCCTATGTGCGTTCTGTGATTCGAGAATTTTTAAAGGCGCAAGGGTTTGAGAGTCCAAAAACCTTGGCCATGACCGACCCGAGTTTTGAGCAGGCGGCCTGCCCGATTTTATTCCTCTTTAATGATCTTTAATTCGGTCAATTCGGCGTTTATTTATTCGAACAAAACCATACTAAACTGGCTCTTCGTTCATTTCACCAGGTGCCGGCAAAAGATCGACTAAACAATCTCGCCAATATTCAGGCACATCATCTGAAAATGTGAGCGCAATTTCAAAGTTCCCTTTGCCCACGTGGCGAGCCCGAATCACAGTGCCATCTAAATCTAAATTCATCTGCGGCAAAAACATTACGACCTGATGGCCGACCAAATTATCCATAGATAGATTTTCTCGATATTCATCGCTAACCAAATCGGGTCTACGTATTTGCATCAGGAATCCCGATCTTGAGGCGTCGACAATCGCCGCTTCGCGGGCTATCACTGAGTAGCTCGACAACGACGTCAGTTCAGCCACATGTACGGAATCAATGTCTTTGCGTTCTGCGATTCTTCGGTCGACTTTTCTTTGAGCTTTCATTTTACATCCTCATTTAGTCTTACTGTTCTCATCGGAGAGACTAGACTAAAGTTTAATTGAATTTGTGAAGTCTCAATATGAGGCGGGTAAGAAACGCTCTGGCCAGTGCACGGGCTCACCTCGAGAGATCGCGAGCATTCTGGTCAAGCTGGCGCGGGCTTTTTCGATCAGTGAGGGTGTTAATTGAATTTGCGGACGCATATCAGTTAGACACATCGCGATTTTGTCGAGCGTGTTGAGCTTCATATAGGGGCATTCGTTGCAGGCGCAGCCTGAATTGGTGGGGGCCTGTATCAATGTGGCCTCGGGCCGAGCTTTTTGCATCTGATGAAAAATTCCCACCTCTGTGGCCACGATAAAGCGAGTGTGGTTTTTATTAGTGGCCACTTCGTGCAGAAGTCTCGAGGTCGCCCCGATGACATCGGCGTGCCTGAGGACAGTTTCATCGCACTCAGGATGCGCGAGCACCAGCGCGCCCGGATGTTGCTGTTTCATTTCATGAAGTTTGCGCTCAGAAAAGAGAATGTGGACTTCACATGCTCCTGGCCAAAGAATCATGTCGCGGCCCAGCTTCTGACTTAAATATCGACCAAGATTTCGGTCAGGTCCAAAAAGTATGCGCCGGTCTTGAGGAATGCTTTGAATAATTCGCTCGGCATTGCTTGAGGTGCAACAAACATCCGTGATCGATTTGACCTCGGCGCTGCTATTGACGTAGCTCACGCAAATCGCATCGGGGTGATCCATTCGCCATTTCAAATAAGCTTCATAAGGAGATTGATCGACCAAAGAACATCCCGCGTTCAAATCGGGAAGGAGCACGGTCTTTTCTGGAGAAAGTATTTTTGCACTTTCAGCCATAAAGCGCACTCCGGCCAATACCAAAACGGGAGCCGATGATTTTTCGCCCTGTTCGGCGAGCGCCAAACTGTCTCCGACAAAATCAGCAATGTCTTGGATGTCACCATCTTCGTAGTAATGGCTGAGAATGAGAGCCCGGCGCTCTTCTTTAAGCTTTAGGATTTTTTCGCGTTTGGTTTGGGCCAAATACCATCTCCCCCGTCTAAGGGGTGATCTATCACAAGTCTCCGCCCTTTAACACGTTGATGATGGATTTTGAAACGGTTCTCAGGGATTCAAATACGCCCTTGCCTTCGCTGGCGGTGCCTTCAAAATCCGGAGAATTGTACTTGTTGAGCGCGGCCCGCATTTCGTTTAAGGCCAACGCGTTAGGAAGGTCCCTCTTGTTGTATTGAACCACGAGTGGGATGTCGCTGATGTCGTAGCCTTGTTGTTCGAGATTCTTTTTCAAGTTCTCCATAGACTGAAGATTCTCTTCCATCCGCTCAGCTTGCGAATCCGCGACAAAGACCACTCCGTCTAGCCCCTTTAAAATCAGCTTTCGAGAAGCGTCGTAAACGACCTGCCCAGGCACCGTATAAAGGTGAAAGCGAGTTTTAAAGCCGCGAATTTCGCCTAAGTTCAAAGGCAAAAAATCAAAAAACAAGGTGCGCTCTACGTCGCCGGGCAAGCTGTGCAGCGTAGATTTATCTGGATCGGTGGTTTTGTTGTAGACCCATTGAAGATTCGTGGTTTTACCGCCGAGTGAGGGCCCATAGTAAACAATTTTGCAGTGAATCTCTTTCGCGTTGTAGTTGATAAACGACATCTTAAACCTGCACTCGATTCTCTATAGCTCGCCCTAAGGTGCGATGGTCGATATAGTCAATATCGCCCCCAATGGGCACGCCGTGGGCTATGCGCGATGTTTTTATACTCATGTCTTTTAGAATCTTTGCCAAGTAAAGAACCGTGGTATCCCCTTCAAGATCAGCGTCCAAGGCCAAAATGACTTCCCGCACGGTGCCGCCGTTTTCGGGCTTTAAGCGATCGAGCAGGGCTTGAATCTTAAGGTCACTTGGAGAAACACCTTCGAGCGGAGAAATGGCTCCATGCAAGACATGATAGCGGCCTTTGAACACGCCAGAAGACTCCACGCGCTCAATGTCTGAGGGGTCTTCAACAACACAAAGGACTTCATCTGACCTCATCGAGTCTTTACAAAAGTGGCAGATGCGATCGTCTTCTTCGGTAAAAGAAAAGCATCTGGCGCATTCACGAATGCGCTCTTTCACGCCTTTCAGTGCGTCTCGAAGACTCTGTGCATATTCGTGAGGCGCTCTTAAGACAAAGTAGGCCAGTCGCTGAGCCGTTTTAGGGCCGATGCCCGGAAGTCGACTCAGTTCATGCACCAGTTGATTAAGGGACGGCGTCTTTTGAATCATAATTCTAAATACTATTAAAACATTCCAGGCATTGAAACGCCACCGGTGATCTTAGACATTTGCTCGTCGGAGGTGGTTTTAACGAGTTTGTAGGCCTCGTTCATGGCGCTCACGACAAGATCTTGAAGCATTTCTTTGTCACCGGCGGTGAACACGTCGGGTTGGATCTCAACCGACGCCACCTGGTAGTCGCCCTTGATTTTGACCAAAATGGCTCCGCCGCCCGCGCTGACTTCAAACTCTTGAGTCGCCAGCTCTTCTTGAGCCTTTTTGATTCGAGCTTGCATCTGATTGGCTTGTCGCATTAGGGCCTGCATTCCGCCGCCGCCGCCAAATCCTTTCATGTTTTCATCTCCTTGATGGATTGGATTTCTGTATTGAACTCTGAATTCACTTTTTGTACCAGAGGGTGGCGCTCTACCGCTCTTCGAAGCGATGACTCTTCGTCACGCATGTCTTGTTCTTTGAGTTTCTGCGGGCTCGACTCGGTTGCCGTGGAGTCGACCATGGTTAGGTTGAGCAAATAGCCCGGCCCCCAAAAGCTCGTGATGTAATTGAGAACCTTTTTCTTAAATTCCGGTTGGTTGAGCTTTTCAAAAAGAAATTTGTGTTGGCTGGCCACGCCCAAGGTGACCTGTTTGTTTTCAAGATTTGTTAAGACACAGTTTTCCAGCTGGGCTCCAACAAGGCCATTCATGCCTTTGACTTTTTCTACCAGTTCACGAAATTTCTGCGCGTTGGGGGCGTTTGGGTCGGGCGGTTGAAAAGAGGGCGCTACAGTTGGGCGCTGCGAGGAAGGCTCTTCAACCTTGGGCTGTGCAATCGGTTGGCTCTGTGCCGTTTGTGCCGCCTGACTCCAAAGCCGGGGAGCGCTCGTCATTCTCAAAGTGACCATTTCAAGAGTCATCACTGAGTCCACAGACCTAGCTAAATCCTGTGCGCCCTTTAGCGCCATATCAAAAAACAGGTGCAAATCTTCGGTCTTGAGTTCTTGGGTGACTTTAAGAAGTTCCTCTTGTTCTGAGTCGGGCAAATCCACCAAAGATCTAGAGTTCGAAGATTTCAAAATGACGCTGCAACGAAGAAGTTCCATAAAGTCTTGCAGCAAAAGTTTTGGGTCGGTTTGGTTTCCGGCCAACTGTTCAAGCGAGCGAAGAGTTTTTTCGACCGACCCACTCACCACACCTTCAAAGAGCGAAAACAAGGTGGGGCGACTGGTCAGCCCTAAAGACTCGCCAATGGCCACAGATTTCAGATCTGCATTGGTGAAATTGATCACTTGATCGAGCAGACTTTGAGCGTCCCTCATCGAACCATCGGCTTGCCGAGCTACGAGCCAAAGGGCTTCTGGTTCAAACTGCACCTGATCTTTTTCGCAAATGCTTTGCAAGTGAGCGGCGATCACCCGGGTGGGGATGCGCCTAAAATCATAACGCTGACAACGAGACAAAATGGTGTTCGGGATTTTGTGTGCTTCGGTCGTGGCCATTATAAAGTAAACATGTGCCGGCGGTTCTTCGAGCGTTTTCAAAAGTGCATTGAACGCGCTGGTTGAGAGCATGTGCACTTCATCGATAATAAAAACTTTCGCGGTTCCACTCGAAGGCAAAAACTGAACCGCGTCGCGAAGTTCACGAATGGCGTCGACCCCGTTGTGGCTGGCTCCATCAATTTCGATCACATCGACAGAGCGCCCAGCCATGATGTCTTCGCACTCTTGGCACTGGTTGCACGGAGCGAAGTCTTTGATGTTTGGGCAGCGCAGAGTTTTGGCGACAATTCGAGCGGTCGAAGTTTTACCAGTTCCGCGCGGGCCGGTGAAAAGCAAAGCATGATGTAAGCGATTGTTCTTAAGCGCGTTTGTTAGAGTCGTGCGGATGTGATCTTGCCCGACCAACTTGGTAAGGTCTTGGGGGCGCCAGCGGCGCGCGATCACTTCATACGTCACTTTATGCACCTCGCGATTGAAAATTTCGCGCTCATTAAATGGGTGACCGGGCACCCCACATCACCTAGAGCTCTTGTTACCGTTGCTTCCTTCCGGACCTGGCGGGGTTGGCAAGAGCCACTAATGCGTGGGACCCGGCCATAACTCTAGACCCTTTGTTGTCGCGGGTTTTGGCGCCTCAAGTCAAGAAATCCCTATGACAGTGTGCTCTCAAGGGCCTTGAGTTCATCGAACCAATAGGCCTCGGTGTCGAAGTGTGGAAATATCTGTGGAAAACTCGGGTCGTTCCAGCGCTTAGCGATCCAGGCAGCGTAGTGAAGGATTCTTAAGCCTCTTAAGGGACCCATCAATTCCAGCTGATCTTCGTCGAAGTCTCGAAGCTCCGTGTAGCCAGATAGAAACGCAGAAACTTCGTCGTCGATGTCATCTTCGTCATGTCGAAAGAGCATCCAAAAATCCTGCACAACGGGGCCCATCCCAAAATCATCAAAATCCACCAAGAAAAATTCTGGGGGCTTGCCGGCCTGATCGAGCATCAAAACGTTGCCGCGATGACAATCGCCATGAATGCGCTGAAATCGACTCACATCTAAATCGCTCTCGAGCCAGTCTAAAATTTCGTCGGCGGCATTCAGATAACGCTCTTTGATCGAGCTGGGAAGCCGCGGCGAAACCACGTTCAAGGCGGCGCGCCCCATATGCTCGCCGTCGATAATGGGCCGATATTTGCTTTTTTTTGCTGCCCCGACATTGTGCACTTGTGCGATCAGGCGGCCGAGTTTGCTTAAGTCTGACAGGCTGAGTTCTTGAGGCATTCGGCCCACGAATTTTTTAAATAGGGCGCAATATATGCCGGCGTGTTCAGAAATGGTCTTGCCGTTTTTCTGCCTGAGCGGGGCGACTGCGTGTATGCCGAGCTGGTTCAATTCATCAAGAAAATCATGTTCTTCTTGAATCGCGTCCTTGGACCAGCGCCCAGGCCTGTAGAATTTGGCAATGACTTGTTCACCGAGCGGATTTTCGAGGCTGAGGCGATACACGCGGTTTTCGTACGAGTTGAGCTGCAGGTATTCGCCGGTCACAAAGAAGCCGCTGCTTTCGACGGCCTGAATCACAAAATCAGGGGTCAGTTTGTAGAATTGCTCAGGGCTAAGATCACTTGGGAGTTGATTCATTTTCGTCATATAATCACAGTTCATGCCGGAGATCATGCAAATAGCCCATAGACAAGTCGAAGTCCGCAGGCGCTACCGCCAACGGCACATGCACCTTTATCTCGATTGGCAAGGGGTCATTCGCGTCACTTGTAATCGGACTTTGGGTCTTCGCTCGATTCAAAGATTTGTTCTGGAGTCTGAAGAGTTCATTCAAAAGCGTGAAGCCGAACTGAATGAACAAAAAACCAAGTACCCAAGTCTTGAGCTGTTAAGCGGAGAGCAGCTAGAGGTCGAAGGTCTGAGCAAGACCATTGAGATCTTGTGGACTTGGGGCCAAGCGGTGAAAGTGTCTGAACTTGCCGAAAATGTAGTGATCAAGTGCCCTTTGACAACCTCTAAAGAAGAGCGCCGTTCGGCTCTGGTTAGGCATTTTCGTCGGCGCGCCAAGGCTCAGATTGGTGAGCGCTTGAACTTTTGGTCTCAGCAGATGGGCCTTGCGCCCAAGCGTTTCTCTATTCGAGATCAAGCTACGCGTTGGGGCAGCTGCTCTGAGAGCGGAAACGTCAATTTCAACTGGAAGCTGATTCTCACTCCGCCATCTGTTTTGGATTATGTTTTGGTGCACGAACTGGCTCATCTGGTGCACTTCAATCACTCAAAGGAGTTTTGGTCTTTGGTGGAACTTCATATGCCGACTTATAAACTTGAGAAAAGTTGGCTCAAGAAGAATGAAATTCGCTTGCGAACTTTGTTGGTTTCAACGTCGGCGATTGAGCTGTGACGCTCTTCGATGCCGCTGCGGAAGTGAGTTTTCTCTTTGGGTTGGCATCTCCGCATCCAGATCATCAGTTTCTCCGATGAAATCGATCCATATGGGATTTACCAAAAACTCGTTCGGCCAAATGCAAGTTGTGTTGCCGACAAAGTGGCCTCAGATTTTCTAGCTCGTCACTTCCGCCAAGCGCTTTTGGAATAATATGATCGATCTCAATTTGATGGCGACTGCCGCAAGTTCGACCCGTAAGCGGATCTTTAAATACGCAGCTGCCATTTGTCGATTGGAGAAGTTTTCGTTTTATGACGCTCTTCGATGCCGCTGCGGAAGTGGTTTTACTGGCGGAACTCTCATTATGAGTTTCGGTGGCTTTGGGTATTCTCAACGGATCTGATTTATCGAGCAGAAACTTAAGCGCGAATCCCACACACAAAAGTTCTTTGGCACGTTTTAGATCCGCACTCATGTCTTTAGAGAAGTTCAGCGAGTGACGGGTTGTGGTTTCGTTGACGACTGTGCGGCGCTCCCGAAAAGTGGTCGAGCCGAACTCAGGTAGGACTGAGCATAAAACCTGCTCGGCTTCTCGAGCGGACTTGTTTTCAATTTTGCCGATGATTTCAATCTTGATTTTCTAGGGAATTTTTTGGCCCGTGGATTTCTCTTGGGCGCGAATTGCGAATTGGGCCTTGCTTAAAGTCGAGAGATTCAACTCGCCACTTTGAAGTTTTTCTGCTGCATCCGGCACAGATTTTATAAGGCGCGCGGCTTCGATTCGTCTAAAAGCCGCCGAGTGAGAATAACCAAAACCACTTACCAGCCATTCGAACATACTTGAAAAGCCATGCTCCAAATAGGCGCGTCGCTCAAATGCGCTGTTGATGAGCTTTAGAATTTCGTGAGTGATTCTTCGCTCTTCACTTACGAGTTTGCCAAGTTCACGTGCAAGTTCTCGATTGGTCATCTGTGCCTCCGATACTGAGGGAATATACACTAGGATTTTAGGCGGCGTTTTTTCTGATTGAACGAGCCTTAATGAAGAATGAAAAATGAGCGCACGCTCGGGAGTATTTCAAAAGAAAAAGCAGTCTCAAAGGGCACAGGATGAGTTTAAATGCCAAGCCGTCGGCAAGCTCTAAACAGCACTTCTGTTTACAAATCTTCACAAAAACCCTGTCAAATATAAAATGGTGCAAAATTCCGTTTTAGTTTGTTGCGCAATAGCCCAGTTTGACACAGCCTCGTGGTCGTAGTGTGCGACAAGAGAAATTGAAAGTCTAACCCGTGCTCAGTTCGAAAAGGCTTCGAAACATTATTTGTCACAATGAATTTTGCGAATCGAATTGTCGTCGTTAAGCATCACCAATTTAGGTTTGTGGGCCAGCGCCTCGGATTGATCAAAACTAGCGTAAGACGCGATAATCACCAAGTCTCCAGGGTGCACCAACCTGGCGGCGGCGCCGTTGAGGCAAACTTCACCGTCTTTGCCAAATATGACATAGGTGGCAAATCGCTCGCCATTGTTGCAGTTATACACTTCCACCTTTTCAAACGGAATCAACTGAGCTGCATCACATAGTTTGGGATCAATTGAAATGGACCCTTCATAGTTGAGATTGGCGTCGGTCACCGTCGCGCGGTGAAGTTTGCTTTTTAACATTTCAATTTTCATTTCAGTTCCTTTTTCATATCGATTCTTTTTGCGTTGTTCACTTTCTGATTTTTCTAAGCGTTGAGCCGCAGGGCTAAATTTAATCCCTTGAGCACTAAATCAGGGTTTTCTTCATCAAATAAATCAGCTTTTGAAAACAAACTGGCAAAGCCGCCGGTGCCAATGATCTTGGGGCGCTGTCCCTCAAAGCCTTCATTGACCAGGCGTTCAGTGATCTCTTTGACCTGGCCAATCGTTCCCCAGTAAAGCCCCGATTGAATGCTTTCAACAGTGGTTTTAGATAAGCATTCTTTGCGTGGCAAAATTTCTACAGCTGGCAGTCTAGAGGTTCGCATCTCTAAACTCTCCATAGAAAGCCGAAGCCCGGCGGTGATCACTCCGCCCAAGTATTCTTTTTTGCTATTGACCGCGCAAAAAGTGGTGGCAGTTCCAAAATCGACCAAGATCAAATCTTGATTCGGATTTTCGTGGGTGGCAGCGATGGCATTTGCAATTCGGTCTGACCCCACTTCGACTGGGTTTTTGTAGCGAATCTTCAAACCCGTTTTGACGCCCGCTTGCAGCACGAATGGATTGATCTTAAAATACTTCAGGCAGGCGTTCTTAATCGAATGAAGGGCCTCAGGCACCACCGTGCAAATGGCAATTTGGCGGATTCCATCTACATTCAAGTCATTTTCGCGCAGCACAGATCGTAAAAACAAACCAAACTCATCGCTCGATGTGCCCGATCGACTTGTTCGTCTAAAGCGCAGTTTTATTTGGTCGTCGGCAAAAACTCCGCCGAAGACCTGAGAGTTTCCGATATCAAGACATAGCATCATACTGCACCTCTTCGTTTGTCTCGTTTGTGATTGTGTTGTCGAGTAACCGCGCCAGCTCAGTGATCGTTTCAAAGCGAAGCTTTCGATCTGGGCTGAGCAAAACCCCGGGATGCCTGCTTCGATCCGCATTCACTCTGGCCCAGTCATTGCCCACTACCAAGTCAATGCCACGATCTAGAATCTTTCGAGCCTGCTCGACGAGTTCACCTTCGCTTTGATTTAGGGTCATTTTAAAGCCAATCACTTTGATTTTGGGATTGCGCGATTGATTTTTGAAATTTGGCAAGAGTTTGGGCGTCGCCACCAACTCGAGATCAAGGCTCTCGGAACTTTTCCATTTTACCGCAACAGCGGGATCTTTCATTTGAAAATCACTCACCGCCGCCGCGTGCACAATGGCAAGATACGACGTATTTTCAAGCCGGGTTTTTATTTTAGCTTCTAAGTCGCGAACTGAAGTGAAATTTTCTATTGCGCATGGAAGTTGAGGCGATGCCGACCCTATTCCCAGGAGCGCATCCACTTCATAGCCGAGGGCCGACATCTGATCTGCAAGCCGAGCTGCCGTTTGCCCCGTGCTGACGTTCGAAATAAAGCGCACACCATCGAGGGGCTCGCGCGTGGCGCCTCCGGTGATCAACACTTTGCCGCGTTTTTGCAAAGCCAATTGAATCTGATTTACGATTTGCTCTGGGTTCATCAGTCGACCTTCACCGGTTTCACCGCAGGCGAGGTGGCCGCTTTCAGTCGGGTAAATTCTTTTGCCCTGAGTTTTGAGACGTTCAAGATTTTCTTGGACGACGACAGAATCCAGCATGAGAGAGTTCATTGCAGGGAATACCAAGAAGGGTTTGCCCTTGGGCCACGCGAGCGCTAAGGCACCAATCGGTGAATTTGTCAGACCCATCGCCATTTCACCAAGAGTGTTGGCAGAAGCCGGGCACACCACAGCTACATCTGCCCAGCGCGTAAGTTCGATATGGTCCATGGCTCGGCCAGCTTCCCAAATGTCGTCAAAAACTTTGTGGCCAGTTAAACCTTCCCAGGTCACTGGGCCGACAAATCGTTTTGCCGAATTGGTCAGCGCCACTTTCACCTCAAAACCATTTTGCACCAACGATGATACAACCTGGCACGCCTTAAATGCGGCGATGGATCCACTGACCATAAAGAGAACTTTAGATTTCGACATTGTCTATCAACCTCACTTCACCAACTCGAACCGCGGCTAGTCGGCGGTTCTCGAAATCCTCGACATAGTCCACATCAATCCCAAGATCTTCGAGTTTCTTTTTGGTGGATTGCGCCGACTTCCCCAATTTTAGTATTTTGGCAAAAGACTCGGCGAGGGCGCGCTGTTCGGGCCTCAATCTCTGATTGCGTGAACTCAGTGCCAACCCTGTGATTTCCCGTACAGTTGGAACCCGAACGATTTCACAATCCAAAAAGAATGCTTCTGCCAATCCTTCAATAAGCCGCAGCTGCTGAAAGTCTTTTTCACCAAAATACGCTCGCTGTGGATTTACAATATTTAGGAGTTTGAGCACGACGGTGAGTACGCCATCAAAATGTCCACTGCGATGTTTGCCGCAGTACTGATTTGAGAGTTCACTTTCATGAACGAGGTAACGATACCCGTCTGGGTAGATCGAATCCTTGTCGGGAGCAAACACCACATTCACGCCAAGCTCTTCGAGCATTTTTAAATCATCTTCGAATGTGCGCGGGTAATTCTCGAGGTCCTTCTTGTCATCAAATTGAGTTGGATTTACAAAAAGGCTGACGACGGTGAAATCGCATTCTGAAACCGATCGCTTGACCAGTTCGGCATGGCCTGAGTGAAGTGCGCCCATAGTCGGCACAAAACCAACCGTTCCGCGATACGAGGCTCGCCATTTTTTCATCTCCAAAGGAAGCTGAACGACGGGTTCAATCATAAGCTTCCTCAGGTGATGGAAACTGCTTCTCGGCCACATCGGTGCAGAAACGATCGACCGCTTCAAGCATGAGTTCTTCGCCGTTTAAATAGCGCCGCACAAACTTGGGTTTGAAATCTGTATTGAGGCCAAGCAGATCGTGAAGAACCAAAACCTGGCCATCACACTCAAGGCCAGCGCCAATACCAATCGTTGGAATCTTCATTTCTGTGGTGATTTTCGCCGCAAGCGAATGAGGGATGCACTCCAAAACAACAGCAAAGGCGCCGGCTTGCTCGAGCAATCTCGCTTCTTCTAAAATGGCGTCGTGGGCCTCTTGTTCTCGCCCTTGCACTTTAAAACCACCAAACTGATTGATAAATTGGGGAGTCAGCCCCACATGACCCATAACGGGAATTCCAGATTCGACAGTGCGCTCAATGAGCTCTATGTTGCCTCGTGCCCCTTCGAGCTTTACAGAGTTGGCACCAGCTCGAATCAATTTTTCAATATTTTGCAGTCCCAGATCCATTCCTTTTCGATAACTCATAAAAGGCAGATCGGCGACGATGTGCTTTGAGGTTCCCTGAGCCACGTTTTTCGTGAACGCCACCATCATGTCCATATCGGCGGGAATAGTGGATTTATGTCCGCTTTGAATCATGGCGCCGCTGTCGCCAACAAGAATCAAGTCGACTTTTGATTTGTCGAGCCACCGGGCCGACCAAAAATCGTAGCAAGTGACCATGCTGATTTTCTTCTTTAACTGTTTGCGCTTTAGAGCGTCGAGCTTTGTCATAGAGTGACCTCCGCGCTTTGATAGCCACGTTTTCTGGCCAGATTGAGGTAAGCCAAATACATGTCTTGAAGTTCAGGTTTCTCTGAAAGCGCTTTTAAATGTTCTGTGACAGTTGCCCACTCTCTGCGCGAGACGGGGCCGGTGAAGCGATTATTGGAGGCCACCGCATTTTTTGCTGTTTGCAAAATTATGGGCTCGAGGCTCTCTCGCGGCAGCGCCAGGTCCAAAGAAAATCTCTCTTGTAGTTCTTGCCACAAAAGATAAGTCAGATTGTTCGTCAATGAACAATACGCGTGATAGAGGCTTCGCAGGCGGGGTTCGACAAACTGAATAGGATTTTTCAAACCTGGAAGGGGGTTTAGTGCGCCCAACTCGCGATCAGCAACAAAAGGAATGCTTTGGTAAGTTTCGAGGTCGTAGAGCTCATCACCAAAAGTCATCAAGGGATGTAGCGCAAGCGTCTGATCGCAAACGACCCGCCCAGAAAAATGAACCCAAAGCTGGCCTTTGAGCGCCAACTTAGAAAGGTCTTCTATGGCCGCGTCCGAAACAGCAAGCCAAACGTGGGTGGCCCATTTCAAGCGCAATTCAAGGTCGCTCGAGGGCTGCTTTCGATTCCAAGTCTGAAAGGGAATATTTTTAAGTTTTAAATAATAGCCAAGGTGCTGGGCGACGTGTCCGTTGCCAATAAGCAATATAGAGAAGTTTTTTAACTCAGCCATGGTACCTGTCCTTTTTTGGCTACGTGCCGGATCAAGTCCTCACCTCCAAATGCGGAGGCTCGAGTTAAATTGCGACTTGTAGAGCCAAACTGTCAACTGGACCCTGACACGAAGCATTGACCAAAGCGCAGAAACAGGCTAACCCCTAAGACCTCTATGGTGAGATGGCTTTGGGTTCTTTTAGCGGTCAGTTTGTCTTCGGGAGTTTACTTCGTAATTCGCTATGGCCTTCGGCCAAAGCCCATTCCCGTTATGAACCCAACGTCGTTTGAACGCTTTGAACAAGTGGGAATCGTCACTTACAAGCGCCTTCGTCAAAATATTAGGGCCGAGCGGGTGGTATTGATTGGTGCTTCTGTGAGGGTCAACCAAGACGATTCGATATGGATCGGCTTTGCTAAGGCGGCTTTGGCCGATGGGCAAAAAATTCTTCTTTATTTGCCTGAATCGGCTTCGAGCTTTGATTGGCCCAAAGCCGTCGTTCAGCGCATTTACACGAGTGATACTTTTCAAAGCGAAGGTTTTGGCAGAGAGGTCAAGGAGCTGCTGCAGGCGGGGCATATTCTGGTATTGCTCGCGCCCTCGAATCAAGTGAGCCATCTTGTGACAGACTCTTTAAGTCGCAGGCTAGACAAACTCGTTGGTCACCCCGTGTTGAGTATATCCTCTTTGCCTTTCGATGCGAATCCTGGCCAGCCTGACGAACTGCTTTCTGATTGTTTAAATGCGAGCGAAGACAAGACGGGTGAGTTGCGACTAGGTTGCGCTGCCTATCGCGTAGAGCGCAAATTTGCTAAAAAGAAATTGGACCCCAGCAAAATATGGGGCGTGATGGAGCGTCACGGATTAAAAGAGTACCTGCTCTTTACCTATCAGCCACAGGGTGGCTAGGCAAAGTCGTGCGCCAGTGGTCTTCTTGGCGCTCTGAAGTAGTGTCGGGGCGATTCGGCCAAAAGCTCTGACAACTTGGCCATGTAAATACAAGCGAATCGGTCCACTTGGTAGGCAAAGTAGCTCTCTTCGATTCCTGCCCGCATGACTTCTCCCCATAGAGGATTAAAAGTCTGCTGCTGTTGTTGAATTAATGGGGATAGCTTTTTATCGATATCACCAATCTCGTTTAAGAGTTTGCGTATGGCCGCTTCGTTTTTGTTCGAATTGGTTTCGATCTGTTCAGAAATCAGATCGTCGAGCTTGGCCTCGAGGGGAAGTTTTCGCGCCATCAAATCATTGATTTTTTCAGTAAGAGGCGACGCCTGTCGTTCTTTTTGGATTTCATCTTCGATTTCCTCTACAACGAGCGCCGTTCGCCAGGCGCAATCTTTTTTCAATCGCAAAATATCGCCATAGATGTGATCGCCAATGTACAATATTTCGTCAGGTGCGACTTCAAGGTCATGAGTGAACACATTGGCCGAACCACCCTGGTAGATTCCGGGTGTCAACTTTTCGTTCATATTGGTCATCCAGCCGGTTTGCTGATCGATTTTCATAAACCTTTGGTTGTCGATGAAGAACCGAGGTTTGTTGGACAAAGTGATGACAAAATCAAAGAGCTCCGACCATGACGAATGATCTTTCAAAAACGGATCGATCGTGTAATCGAGTAGCAGCTTGGAGTAAAGAAAATCCGAATTGGTGGCGACAAAAATTTTCTTGCCGTGTTTTTTAAATCGCTCTAGGCCTTCGACCACGCTCGGATCTTTTAGAATGTATTTATCTAAGTGGGCGCGAACTTCGTTTTTCAGGCTTCCATCGCGATGGGCGCGATCAAGAACCTTGTTTAGATCGTCCGAAATTTTTGCATAAGAAGGCAGCTCTTGGCTCAAGGCCGAATCTTTTTGGTCCACAAGCTGCATAAACAATCCGGCAAACGCGATCGAAAAGGCTGTATCAATCGAAAGATAATTAGGGTCACGAAGATCAATGTACACGCTTTTGTAGAGGCGAGTTTGATCACGATAGTCGATGGGTTTTAGCCCATGATAAGAAACGCGAATTGCCGAATAGCGGCTGAGCTTTAAAACATTGCCCATGGCCTTATCAATGACGAGGCCACGAATGGCTCGGTCATACTTGAAATCCAAATTGAGTATGGACTTAGGGTATTGAAGTTCATCCACTAATTTTTTGAGCATGGTTTTGTGGGCCAACTCTTCAAAGTTCGCACTTTTATAGCGAACCAAAGTGTGATCCATATCGACGCCAATGTAGCGAATGCGTTTGAGATTCAGCGTGCGATTGACAAAAACGGAGCCCATCTTATTCGTTTCGCCCTTCAACTTCGAGCTTGCGCTCGTTCCAGAGTAGCATGCCGCCCTTCATGTTGAAGACGCTTGTGAACCCAGACTCAAGAGCCAAACTGGCTGCGCGCCCCGACCTAGCGCCGCTGCGGCATACAAAAACCACGGTTTTATCTTTGGGTAGCTCGGCTATGCGGCCAGGCAGGGTGTCCAAAACAATATGCTTCGAGCCGGGCACGTGCCCGAGTTCGCCGGTGTATTAATCGGGGCGCCTGACGTCCACGATGGCCACTTTTTCACGGTTTTGCCACAATTCATTCGGGTCAATATCCATAACGCTTGGATCTTCGGGATTCGCGGTTTGGCTGCTAAAATCGGTGAATTGACTTGCCATGTAAATCTCCTTAAAAGCCTATCCCAACAGATCTACCCTTTCAATTTGAACCTGTCACCAGTCTTTACACCAACGGGGAATCGTGGTTCTTTGACCGGGTCAGGGAGGTGAATTGTGTCTACTGAAAATCCGCTTGGACTCGATGGCATTGAGTTTGTCGAATACGCGGCGCCAGATGCCGCGACCCTAGAAAAACTTTTTAAACAAATGGGTTTTACGAAGGTGGCGAGGCATCGAAAAAAAGCCGTGACTTTGTATCGCCAAAATCAGGTGAACTTTATCATCAACGAAGAGCCTGGCACTTTCGCCGCCGAATTTGCCAAAGCCCATGGCCCATCGATTTGTGCGACGGGTTTTAGGGTCAAAGACGCAGGCAAGGCACATAGCTTGGCTGTTGAGCGAGGAGCGAAATCCTTGGCACTCAAGAATGATGGAGCGAGCCACAGTTTTCCTGCTATCGCAGGAATAGGCGACTCGGCCGTTTATTTTGTTGATCGCTACCGCGGTGAATCTCATTTTGATGACGACTTTGAATTTTTAGGTTCCGAAAAATTCCCCAAAGGCTTTGGCATGACGGTGATTGATCACCTCACCAACAATGTGCCAGCCGGAGACATGCTGAAGTGGTGTGATTTCTATAAAACGATCTTTAACTTTTCTGAGGTTCGGCATTTTGATATCAAAGGCGAAAAGACCGGCTTGGTCTCGAAAGTGATGCGCTCGCCCTGCGGCAAAATCACCATTCCGATCAACGAGCCCACCGAATCAAAATCTCAAATTCAAGAGTACTTAGATGAGTACAAGGGTTCTGGGATTCAACATCTGGCCCTGTTGACCGCAGACATTCTCAAGTCGGTGACGGCGCTTCGAGAGAATGGGATTAAGTTTTTAGATGCTCCTCCAAACACTTACTACGAGGCGATTCCGGGCCGAGTTCCCAATGTCAAAGAAGATCTCAAAGCCGTTCAGCAATCTCACGTGCTTGTTGATGGCGATGATGAGGGCTACTTGCTACAAATCTTCACGCAAAATCTTATTGGGCCAATTTTTTTCGAAATCATTCAGCGAAAAAATCACCAAGGGTTTGGTGAAGGAAACTTTCAAGCGCTGTTTGATGCGATTGAACGAGATCAAAAACGTAGAGGTTTTTTAACATGAGTCTTTATTTTCAAGGTCGTTACACCACCCAAGCCCACAAGGCGATTCCCGAAGGTTATTTTGAAGAAGAGCAGGGATTAAAGGGTTTCTTTGGGCCTGTTTCGCATTTGATTAAAAAACAGCCCAGCACAAGATGGACCAAGATCACAGGCCCTTTGCTCCCCCGGATGTACGATTTGGTGCCATGGTCTGACGGCGAGGGCACGCGCCGAATACTCTTCAATAACGACGTCACGATTTCTCAAATGGTGATGAAGCCAAACTCGGCTCACTCACAAACTGGATTTCGCAATAGTGATGGCGATTTGCTCTACTTTTGTCACTCGGGCGACGGTGAGGTCTGGACCGAGTATGGCTGGCTGGGATTCAAAGCTGGCGAGTATTTGATTGTCCCCAAATGCATCACTCATAGTATTATTCCGAACTCATCGAGCGTGTTTTTGGTCGTTGAAAACAGGTCGAGTCACTATGAACAGCCCGATCGGGGGCTAGTGGGGCGTCATGCGATATATGACCCCGCATCTTTAGGGCGGCCTGATTTAGAAAAGCAAATGGCACGTGTTCAAGAAAGCGGCTCCAAGGTTAAGACGATCGTGGTCAAGCGCCTGGACGAAGTCACTAAGTTCGAATACGCCGAACATTACTACGACACCATTGGCTGGAAGGGCGACCTCTACCCTTATACCCTTCATGTCGACAACATGATGCCGCTGATGAGTCATCGGGCTCACCTTCCGCCAAGTGCACACACGACTTTCGTGGCTCGAGAGTTTGTGATCTGCACGTTTTTGCCCCGGCCCTTAGAAAGTGACAAGGATGCCCTCAAGGTGCCTTTTTATCATCAGAACATCGACTACGATGAAGTTTTGTTCTATCACGCCGGAGATTTTTTCTCGCGCGACAATTTGCATCCGGGCATGATGAGCTTTCACCCAGCAGGCTTACCGCACGGGCCACATCCGAAAGCTGTGAAATCAGTTGATCAAACAACTCACACCAATGAAATCGCGGTCATGATCGACACCCGTGCGCCCTTAATGGCCGACCCTGATTCGCACGGCATTGAACTCAAAGAGTACTGGAAGTCTTGGCAGACGTAGTGGGTCCGATCACAGTCGAGCAGGCCATGGCCAGAGCTATTCGCTTGGCTAGGCAGGGTTTTGGCTTTGTGTCTCCGAACCCGATGGTTGGTTGTGTGATATTAGACTCAAGCGGCCGCGTTTTGTCTGAGGGCTATCATGCCAAGTGTGGAGAAGCGCACGCCGAGGCCATGGCTTTGGGGCAAATCAAAGATTCTTCAAGACTCAAAGGCGCCCATGTGATTGTCACACTTGAGCCCTGTGCTCATGAAGGGCGTACGCCGTCTTGCGCGAAGGCCCTGGCTAAAACATCGATTGGCAAAGTCACATACGGACTTACTGATCCTAATCCTCAGGTCTCTGGCAAGGGCTGTGAAATTCTTAAGGCGGCTGGAATTCAAGTTGAAAAATTCAAATCACTTCAGCTCGAACTCGAAGAGATTTGCGAAGCCTTTTTAGTCAATCAAAGAAAGGGGCGACCTTTTTACGCCTGTAAAGTGG
The DNA here is from genome assembly GCA_041738165.1 of Bdellovibrionales bacterium. Classification (GTDB taxonomy): domain Bacteria; phylum Bdellovibrionota; class Bdellovibrionia; order Bdellovibrionales; family UBA1609; genus JALHOQ01. Next base: position 16,204 of record JBGSQJ010000340.1, on the reverse strand, counting down.
CGACATCGTTAGATGGGCAAACGGCATTGGGCAATGGTGAAAGCCAGTGGATCACCAACCCTCGGGCCCGAAAGATGGGGCAATGGCTTCGGGGTGGTTACGATGCGGTGTTGACCGGTTCGGGGACGATCATGGCCGACAACCCACAGCTCAATTGTCGATTTGATCGCTTCAAAGACAAGCCTCAAAATCTTGTTGTTCTCGATCCCAAGGGTAGAATTCTTGAGAATTTTTTGAAGTTTCGATTTCAAGAAATTCGGCCTCCTGAGTCGATTCTACTGATCACAGCAAAATCGGGCCTTAAAGCTCCAAAGGGGGTTCGGCTGGCGGTTCTTCCTCAACTGCAGGGCGTGTTCAATTCATCTGACCTTCATAAAATTCTACTCGAGAACTCTATTTTTAGTGTTTATGTGGAAGCGGGCGCGTTTACGATAGGAGAATTTTTGAACAATTCTTTGGTTGATCGGCTTTATCTTTTCTTGGGTAACCAGATTTTAGGGCAGGGCCAGTCGTGGTCTAAGTCTCTAAACTTAAAAAGTCTAGACCAAGCTCCGGTGGCCAAATCTATTCGCTATCGCGCCGTCGGGGACAATGTCTTCGCATCGGCTCGCCTATGGTCTTAAGTGACTATTTTTATTATATAAATGACTGAATGATTGAGTGTCGCGCTCCGATACAGTACCTGTATGAAGCATTTCAAAGTACGTTTGTCGTTGAGATACAAGTTGTTGATCTTGCTTGTGAGTTTGCCTTTGATCACGCTTGGGCTGTATTTGGTTATGGCCACAGATTTGTTTCAACAAGACAAAGTGGCGTACGTCTTCGATTCTAGTGCAACTGTTTCGCGCTCGCTCGCAACCCAAACTCGAATGGAAATGCACTCAGCCTATGGCTCTCTGCGCTCCATTGTCGAAAATTTTAATTTTTCGGGCGGAGCGTTCAACCCAATTGCCCAAAGGCTTTTTGAAAAGAATGATCGCCTGTTGGCGGTGACCTTAGTTCGAAAAGATAAAAATGGGCTTTATGTGACACTTGGAAAGCTTGAGAGAGATGAGGCTTCGGCCAAGCTCATTGCCGACTCCAAAATGATTGCACAAATTCAAAATCCAGCTGTCCAAAATGGCGCGGCTATTTTGAGTGTCGAGAGCACGTCGGATCAAGTGCTTTTGGCCTATCGCTTGGGCGAGGCGACAGACACGCACCACATGCTGATACTCTCATTGTATCGCGCGTCGGATCTCAGAAACGCGTTCGCCATGGTGGGCATGTACAAAAGCATTGTGTACTCAAAGTCGGCGAGTGTGGTGATCGGCGCATCTGACACCGAAACCCGCGACGTACCCCTGCTCGCCAAAGTCTTTAATGACAAAATCAGCGAAGGAACAGGAGAGCTCAAGTTAACAGACGCCCGTTCCTACTTGGTGTCTTACGCCCAAGTGGGACTTGGTGATTTGTTCGTGATTTCTCAAGTGGACAAAAGCAAAGCTCTCAAAGCCGTTGACGTACTTGTGTCAAAGTCACTTTTGTTTTTCGCCGCGCTACTCGCGACCACATTGTTGATCAGCGTTTTTGCCTCGAATCAATTGACTTCAACCATTCGAGAGCTATTTGAAGCCACGAAGAAAATTGGTCAAGGGGATTTTCAGGTCAACGTTCGGTCCAATTCAAGTGATGAAGTGGGCGGTCTTGCCGAGAGTTTCAACTGGATGGCCGCTGAAGTGTCGAGATTGATGACTGAGACCGCCGAAAAGGCACGTATGGCCAGTGAGCTCTCAACAGTCAAGACCGTGCAAGAAACACTTTTTCCAGCGTCTACCGCCGAATTTGGTGAATACAAAATTGAAGGTCATTTTGAGCCCGCAAGTGAGTGCGGAGGGGATTGGTGGAGCTACTCGAAAATCGGAAACAAAGTGTTTTTGTGGATTGGAGATGCTACGGGCCACGGTGCGCCAGCCGCATTGATCACTAGTGCGGCAAGATCTGCTGCCGCCGTGATTGAGACAATGCCGGGCGTGGGTCCCGGCCACGCCTTGACCGTACTCAATAGCGCGATTTATCAAACGTCAAAGGGTCAGATAATGATGACCTTTTTTATTGCGGCTATCGATCTAGATACGAATGTTTTAACCTATGCCTGCGCCAGTCATGATCCGCCATTTTTGATGCGAAAATCTGGTGAAACAATGAAGAAAAAAGATCTCGTTCCGCTCAACGAAGTCAATGGGCCAAGACTTGGAGATCGACCAGACTTCAAATATGAAGAGACTCATCTTCAAATTCAACAAGGCGACATGTTGTTCTTTTACACAGATGGAATTGTCGATGTTCAAGACCAAGCGGGCAACAAGTGGGGTGAGCGAATCTTCTTAAGAAATTTGCTCGAGAGCGCCAACAAACTTGAGGACGAAACAAGTCGAATCAAGTTTATGGTCGACAAGATCAACACATTTCGAGAAGGCACGGAGCTCATCGATGACGTCACCATGGTGATGTGTGAAATGAATAGGAAAGTGGCATAGAATGAGCGCGGGTGGAGCAGCAAAATCTCTACAAAGCCCGATCGTTGAGGGCGCGGATATGTCGCCTGAAGATGTGTTGACTTGGGCCTTGACTGAAGGTGTTCACCACGTGTGCCAGACCAATCGATTCGAAATTGTTGATGAGAGAGCCTCCGCAAATTTAATTTTGACGTCGCCAGAGCAGTATTTGAAATTCCCACTTTCAACAGTGCTGAATCCAAACTCGCCGTCGCCAAAATCCGAATTCGATTGCACGGTGCTCAATTTGGAGTTCAACGACTCGATTGCCAAGACAGAGGTCTTAGAGGCAACGCGCCAGAGTCTGCAGGACATTGGGTGTACGGCCAGTACGATAGACGACATTGTGCAGGTGACCGACGAACTGTTTACAAATGCTATTTACAACGCTCCCGTTGCATTTTTGGATGAAGTCACACGTCCTGGTGTGGAGCGCGTTGGCAACCGTGTGACATTAGAGCGTGCCGGACGGGCTCAGCTCTCAATAGGTCAGAGTGCAGACCGAATTGCGGTGGCTTGCACCGACCCATTTGGCGCGCTGAATATTCCGCGCTATTTAAAGAAAATTCAGAAAACCGTTTTGTGCGGGCCCGCCCAGACCATGAACTTTGGAACTGGCGGAGCTGGCATAGGCAGCTTTATGATACTCAATGCATGCTTGAGTTTGTATTTGGGGGTCAGCTCTCAATCTCAGACCACATCGGTTTGTGTGTTTCCGCGAAAAATGAGTCAGAGAAAAAGATTAGAAATGGGCAAAAGTATACATTGGTTTCAAATAGAAGGAGGAAAATCAAATGGCACTAACGATAGAAGTTAAGCCAGAAGGCAATATCGCCGTCATCTTTGTAAAGGGCGGGATCGATGAGGATGCGAGTTTTGTTGCGCCGAACTTGGGCTCTGCGGCCGAAGTCAATCTCGATTTAGAAGGTGTGACAGCCATCAATTCAGTTGGGATTCGAGAGTGGATCAAATGGATAAAGGCCTTTCCAACGAGCTTGAAGCTTTCTGTCAGGCACTGCCCAAAGATCATCGTTGACCAAATCAATATGGTTGCGGGTTTTCTGCCTGACGGCACGATCATTGAGAGTTTTTATGTGCCTTACTATTCGGATGCCTCGGGTGACGAGCGAATGGTCCTTTTTATGAATGGCAAAGAGTTCAATGGTTCGGAGGTCACGCCGCCGTCTGAAGTTAAGGACGATTCGGGTGAGGTCATGGAAATTGATGTCATTGAAGCTAAATACTTTAAGTTTTTAAAAAATGGTTGATTACTCGGTTTTTGATTCTATTTTAGATGCTGCATTTATTGTCGGTCCCGACGGTAAGGTCGAGTATTGCAATGACGCGGCGGCCGTTTTTTGTGGAACTTCCGCAAGAAGGATCATGGGAAAGGCGCTGTTGTCTGACCTTATTCAAATTGATGAGCCAGGTATTTTTCCGTTCGATGCAAAATCTGCGGGCCGGGATGCTCCAACGCCATTTATCGAAACCGGATTTAAATTGACCAAGGACGAGAGGGTTGGGCGCCTGCAATTGGCAATTCGCCCTATGACGGAAGTCACGTGGGCCTTTTTTGTAAGAGATGTGAGCCTTGAGGAAGCCCTTCACTCAAAATATCGATCTGAGCTGGCTCAAAAAGAAGAATATGCAAAAAATCTCGAAAAGTTAGTTGAAGAAAGAACTCTCGAATTACGTAGAGTCAATCAAACCCTTCAGGCCATCTTGAACTCACTGGGACAGGGGTTTTTCACGTTCGACTCCACTGGCGCCTGCAGCGATGTCTTCACTCGGGCTTGCGAGGCGATGTTGGCGGTGACTCCTAAAGGTCAAACGGCGTGGAAGGTATTAGGAGTACCGGACGCTGAGCTGGGTACATTTAAAAAATGGATCGACGCTGTATTTCAAGAGATGTTGCCATTTGAAGACATGAAAGCTCTTGGCCCTCAAACCTATGAAGGTGATTCTAATAAGTATGTGCCTCTGGAGTATTACCCCATTCGAGATGAGGCAAACAAAATTGGCAGTGTAGTGGTTGTGGCAACAGACAAGACCGAAGAGCGAAAAGCTCAACTTGCACTCGAAGAAGAGCGTCAGTATGCCAGCATGATCATTAAATACATTAAAAATAAAAACCAGTTCACAAGATTTTTAGCTGGGGTCGAAGAAACCTTTCCGAAATTGAATCAACTCGTGACTCGCATTGACACTCAAGAGAGTGTTCAGGAAAGCTTTCGAATTTTGCACACTATAGAAGGCGAAGCTGGAATATTTTCACTTCGGCCCTTGCGCTTGGCGACCCGTGTTTCACAAGGAATTTTGGAACCGTTTAAGGGCACTGGAGTCAATGATCCCTCGGCCCTTGAAGAGTACAAAGTGTCACTTGAGACTCTTCGTAAAGAATACGATGATTTTTTGAAGAAAAATGAAGGCGTTATTGAAAGATCTAAGAGTGAGCAAGATCGCCGGATTGAAGTGTCTATGGGTCAAGCGCTCGAGTGGATTGACGATCTTTCAAAAGTCAAAGGGGCTGAAACGATCAAGTCCAAGGCTGAGGACATCTTTTTAAATGTAGAGCTAAAAAGTTTACTTTCTTACTATGACAGTCTCGTGCAGTCGGTCAGTGAAAACTTAGGAAAAAAAGTAGAACCCTTGCTTATCAATGACAATGAAATAAGACTGCCGGCAGGCGCTTATTCGGATGTTTTCTCAAGCTTGGTTCATGCATTTCGAAATGCGGTTGATCACGGAATTGAAACCCCCGATGAACGCTTATGGGCTGAAAAACCCGAGGCCGGCAGAATCTCGGTCACGGCAACGCTGAGTGATGATGGTTTCTCCCTGTTGATAGAAGACAATGGCCGAGGTATTGACCCTGCCGTCATAAGAGAAAAATTAGGTGAAAAATTTCCCGACAAAGACATCTCGGCTCTGACAGACGCGGAAGTGGTACAGGCCGTGGCCTGGACGGGTTTTTCGTCTCGAACTGAGGTGGGGGAGTACTCTGGACGTGGCGTTGGTCTAGATGCTTTGCGCGCCGAAGTGTTGAAGATGAAAGGCACTTTTAATATTGAATCGAATGTGGGCATCGGCACCAAAATTCATCTTCACTTGCCCCATTGGAACCAGATAGAATCAGTATTGAGGAGTGCTTAATGGGCTTTGGAAAAGACACACATGTTTTGGTTGTAGATGACTCACTCAATATTCGTCGAATTGTCGTCGACTCGCTTCAGAGGATGGGGTTTTCTAAAATCACCACCTCTGAGGACGCGATTGAGGCTTTGGGAAAATTGAAATTTTTTGTTAAAACTCCAAATGCAGTTGGATTGGTTTTGTCAGATTTGAATATGCCTGGTCCAAGTGGCCTTGATTTTTTAAAGCAAGTTCGAGCACTCCCAGAATTTGAAGCCTTGCCCTTTTTGCTAGTGACAACTGAGTCTGAAAAAGGGGCTGTTATCGAGGCGGCGGGGTGCGGTGTCAGTGGATATGTGGTGAAGCCCTTTAATATTGAGACCCTAACTAAAAAGATCACTGAAGCCTGGAAGAAACATCATCCCGGGCAGGCAAGCTAGTCTCTGGTCGAGTCGATTTTTAGCTGAAAAACTCCGATATAACATTGATGAGTAATGTCACCAAAGTGCTTATAGTGGATGACGACAAAGCCACGACACAAGTGCTATCTGAAGTGGTCAAACGTTTGGGTCTACGCCCCGTGGTTGCCAATCGACCGGCAGACGCTTTGAGCTTATCAAAACTCCAATACATTCAAGGGGCCATTGTCGATGTGCTTTTGCCCAAGATGAGCGGCGTGGACCTGGTCGAAGAGATGCGCAAAACGAAGTTTGCCGACGGACCTGTGATTCTGATTAGTGGAGTTTTCAAAGACAAGTCTTTTGCAGAAGAAGCCAAAGGAAAATGCGGAGCGATCGCCTATTTGACTAAGCCTTTTGACCTAGAAGAAATCAAGGCTGCAATTTCAAATGGATTTGAGAATATCATTGGCGTCGAAAGGTGGACGGTTCATTCGCTTTTACTTCGCCATATTACGAGTCTTCGCGAGCGTGCGAAAGCCGTTGAGCGACTGGATGGAATTACGGGTTATGATCTCCCCTATATCCTTACGTTTCTTATGGAAGTAGGTCTGTCAGGTGACCTAACGATTGCAAGTGAGTCGGGAGAAATATTTGGCGCCAAACTCAAAGATGGAAAAATCGCAGAGTTGGACTCCGAACAGTCTCGGCAGCGAAGCATCGAGGCCTTGATCGCCAATGGCCTCTTGCACGGCGATGATTGGAAGTCTTTTAAGCAAAAAACGGAAATGAAATTTGTGCTCACAGATCTTGTCGAGGCGGGTCTTGTCAGCCCCCACGCTATGGCGGTGGCTCAACGAGCTCAGATTTTGGCGGATATGAAGAGCATCTGTCAGTCGGGTGCCATCAATTTGAGCTTTGCGTTGGGCGAGGTGGCGGTAGAGAGCAACGCGGACCCTGTGGATATGTACGAGTTCATGAGCTATCTTTCAGAAATTTTTGATGAGTCTAAGGCGTTAGACTACTTAAGGAGCTTTTACAAAGATGTATTGGATTCGCCACTTCGAGTTGTTGGGTTTGTCGACGTTTTGAACCAAGTGTTCAATAGCCCTGAATATTTTGAAATGAATGACTTTCGAAAGGCCGTAGAAGATCGAAAGTCGATTTCGACCTGTTTAAAGACAGATGAGACGAAAGCTGACTTGGTGTATCGCTGCATTCATCGCCTCGTGCTGATGCGGGTGTTAATTTTCGAAGATGAAAAACGAGCCGGGCGTGAACAAGCCGCTCTTGATCGATACAAGAAGGTCTTTGAGACTCTTAAAGATCGTCGGCCCGATCAGGTGTTCGCATATTTTGGCGCTTCAGATTCGGCTTCACCCGCTTTTATTGAAAAAATCTACCAAGATTATGTCAGATCGAGCAATCCAAAGGCCCTACCTGCGGATTCGTCCGCTGAGTTGGTCGAATTCTGCACCAAATGTTTTGAATTGGTGACCAAAGCCAGAGACATAATGGTCGACGAGCGTCGGCGCGCGGAGCTCTTTGAAGAAATCAAAACAGAGCAAGACACCAAGCTGAGACGTTCAAGTGTCTATGTGACGACGGCATTGGATTTAATCAAAAAGGGGAATTTTCGGGGCGCTCTTGAGCAGCTCGGCAAAGCCGAACAGGTGATGCCATCATCCAGGCAGTATCTATTGACAGTTTGGGCCTCGTTGAAAGCCAAATCATTTGATGGGCAATCTGGCCTTCATGAATTTTCAAGGGGACTCGAGAGTCTGCCAGCGGAAGATCGCCGCACTCCTTACTATTACATGGCGATGGGACTTTTGAAGCGTCAAATGGGCGACGCCACCGCCCCGTCATTTTTCGAGCGGGCCCTTCAGCTTGACCCGACTTTCATTGAAGCGCGGCGGGAGATTCAGGGCGGCGCGGCTGAGTCTCGTAAAAACCAAAAATTAGATATCTTCACTGACGATATCACTGCGGTGGTCAGCAATCTGTTCAAAAGAAAGCCCAAATGAGGCTTCATCGAGTTTTCTCAGCGTCTGTTGAAGTGTGGCTTCGAGCACTTTGATTTCGTGCTTTGTGGGTTGATTCAATAAAAAAAGACGCTTTAGAGTCAAATACGCACTGGCTTTGCGAGCTTGAATATCAAATCCAATTTGAGTCAGCCATTTCTTAATTAAGTCGTCTGGAAAATAAAATGGCGCTGGCGGATTTTCTTCATTCGTAGGTGGTGACGATTTCATTGTTTGGAGTTGAAGCACCGTCAATGCGACGATGACGGCTTGAGACAAATTGAAGCTGGCAAAATTTCCGAATGTGGGCAAAGAGCAGGTCAGATTGACGAACGCCAAATCTTCGTGATCCAAGCCGTCCGCTTCGGGCCCAAATATGAGGTAAAGGTGATCGGTGCTCTCGCGATTGATCAAAGAAGTTCCTGCGTGAGACCACTCGATCGCTTTGCGCCTTTTTCCGTCTCGCCGTGAAAAGGCGATGCGAACGCCCTGACCTTCTGCAGAGTAGAAACTGTTCCAATCTGAGTACACTCGGGCGCTCTTCAACATTTCTTGGGCACCAGCGGCCATTTGCCTGGATTCGTGTGCAAGATGATCAACCTGAGGGGCAATCAAAATAAGGGAATCGGCGCCCATATTGGCGGCAGAGCGGGCACTTGACCCGACGTTGCCCTCATATTCAGATCGTACCAAAACCACATGTATTTTCATTTTGTGCGACTGATCAACTCGAGACCATCGCGGATGGCTTCACTTACGAATTGCGATTTGAAGTTCTCAGGCAATAGTTGTCGGTTTAGTAGATCAAATTTGGCGCCCGAAAGTCCGGCCTCACTTGCTATTTCCAAAAGTTCTATGCCGGGAAGCCACTCGTCTTGGGAGATCTTCAAGTAGGTGTCAACCAAGTCGTCAAACCGACCTTGAGTTTGACTTTGAGAAAGCGTGGTCCGCTCGTCGCGAAGCCTGCGGACATTTCGGTAAAGATCGTGAAGAGATAGCTGCTCTTTGGTGTAATTTCGTGGCGGAACCTGTTTCGTGACGAACTCGTCTGTTGCTCCGAAGCGAGACCTGTCCGCGGGACCCGCAAACACTGAGTTTACACTCTCTCCAATGGCCATATCAAATGGGCCCCAGTCGGGTGAGTAAAGCAACTGTTCTTGTCGCTTCACAGTGGCTTTGCTTAGGTTCAGCACAATCAGCTTGCCATTTTTTCGAATCTCGCCCGTCACTTCGCCATCGACTGCAATTCCGCTTTGAAAGTTCAATCTGATTCGCTCGCCACTTCTAAATGACTTGTCGCTTGGCCTTGAACCGTCTGCGAGAAGTCCTAGCGGAGATGAGAACCCCGCAGCATGAGTTTTGGTGCCATGGCCGCTGAGCTCACAATCTTGATAGCTCAGCTGTACCGGACCAGTGAACCGAATAAATTCTACGGTGGACCCTGAACTTAAAAAAGACTCAAGCTGACCTGAAACTTGAAGTCCAGAATCGAGCATGACTGTATTGACCGTTTTCGCCTTGAGAGCCGTTGCGAGCCCGGATGTGCCGCCCTTTTTAAAGGCCAAGCGCTCGGCCAATTGATTGAGGACCTCCGTGAGGTGTGAAAAATCAGATGTAACGAAGAGTTGAGGTTGAGGCTCGGTGATATCGTATCCGACATCGACGCAATCCACAGTCAGTGGAATTTTTTTTACTTTGTCACTCAGACAAAGCCTAGATTCGCCCACCGACGAAAGAAGTCCAGCTCCAAAAATCTTTGGATTTTTCAGATCTCCGACAAGGCCATACTCGGCTGTCCACCAATTCATTCTAGAAAGCAGCCCGGCCTCAGAAACTCCAGACATTTTTGAGTTTACTTCATTGAGTTTCAATTCAGCGGCTTGGATTTCGGCCTCTGTAGATCTCGGATCTTCTTTAACATCACTTAAAATACGAATGGCCTCGTATTGATCTAAATCTTCTCGGCTCAAGATGGCCCGCCGCGCGACTTCTCCATACTGGTGCAGGTAAGAAGAAAACTCGGGGTGCACCAAAATAGGGGCATGTCCGGCGGCCTCATGCACTATGTCGGGTGCAGGTGTATACATCAAGTGAGAAAGCGCCCGTAAATCGCTGGCAATTGGCAACACCCCTAGGCTTTGCATTTCCATAAACGCGGCGGGAGGAATAAATCCACTAACGGGGACGGCACTCCAGCCGAAATCCTCAAGGCGCTGATCCATGACATCGATATCTGGAATGGAATCGGGCGAAATGCCCGTACTTTTTAGGCCGTCAAGATAGCAGTCATGCGCATGCACGGAGAGATATTGAATGAGTTGCCTCATAATAAATCGCCAAATCGCTTGATCTTCGGGCGTGTAGCGCGAGTAGTTTTGTTCGACTATAAACTTGCGAAGGTGCCTGGGAATTTTGGCCTTTGTGGACTCAGTCATAAATAGGGGTCTTCATTTTTTAAGAAATGATTAACGTAGTCCGCTATCCCGTCTTCTAGATTCCAATGAGGCCTAAGATTAGAGGCGTTGATCCAGCGCTGCATTTTGGCTTGAGTGAAATACTGATACTGATCGCGAATATTTGCAGGGACATCCATCCACTCAATCTTGGGTTCGACATTGAGGTTTTTAAATACGGCTCGCGCTAAATCGAGCCAAGTTCGCGCTTTGCCAAATCCCATATTATAAATTCCAGATGGGACCTCTTCGCAAATCATCAATTGGCTCATCCATTCGATAATGTCTTTTATGTAAACGAAGTCACGTAGCTGTTCACCATCGGCAAATTTTGTGTTGTGCGAGCGAAACAGTTTCAACTGGCCAGTCTCGCGAATTTGATTGAAAGCTTTGAACACGACGGATGCCTGCTCGCCCTTGTGATATTCGTTGGGGCCATAGACGTTGAAAAAGCGCAGCCCATACCAACGTGGTGGCGCGGCCTTTTGCTCACTGGCCCAAATATCAAATTTTAACTTTGACCAGCCATAGAGATTTAGCGGCTCAAAAATCCGCGAGTCGGTTTTATCGTCAAACCCCTTTTTGCCATCACCGTAACAGGCCCCGCTGCTGGCATAAATAAATGGAATATTTTTTTCCGTACAAAAGTTCCACAGCACTTGAGTGTATTCAAAATTATTTTTTGTTAGATAGGCCTCATTGGTTTCTGTTGTGGTTGAACAGGCTCCCATGTGAAGAATACCTTTGATTTTGTTGGCCCAGGGCGCGGCCTTTAGGTCCAAGAGAAGCTGATCGGCCGAAACAAAATCCACGAATTGCCGTTTAGACAAGATCTGGGGCCGCTCGCTTGGTGGGATATGATCGACGAGCAGTAGGTCTGTATGACCACTTTCATTCAGCTCCCAGCAGAGCGCACTACCAATAAATCCGGTTGCTCCGGTGACTATCCACATGCCTGCCAAAATAGGTGAATTTAAGCGCTAGGCCAAGCTAAATGTCTTCGCCGTAACCACGTACAACGGCCATGAAGCTGCGCATGAGTTTTGGCGGTGGCAGATCCCCATTTACGGGTTTTGCGGGCCCCTCATAATCTGGATTTAGGGTTTGAGACTTAATAAGCAGGTCAATGGCAAGCTGAATCTCACTGTCGCTCAAAGTTCTTCTTCTGAACTTCAAGATTTCATCGACAATGTGAATAAGAGCATTGCCCGTAATTCGTTTTGGGTCATTGATCTTCATTGCGCGAGAGTGCATAGCCGCGAGAGTTGGCTCCCAGGTGTCAGGTGTGGTCACGACACGCAAAAGCGAAAAATAGGCTTGTTGCCAAGCTTCAATCTTGCGCCGAACATTTGCTCTCAATTTTCGATCTCGTGGTGCAGCCTGACTTGAGACCATCCACGAAAAAAATTCCTCGGTGTCAACCGGCCCACAAAGCTCAATCGGCAATTCGGCAAGTGCCTCAGTCATTGAACTTAAAACTCGTCTCATGTTGAAGATGGCAGGGCGGTGCACGCCATCATGAACTTTGGCTAGGCGTTTGTAGGTCTTGGTTTTTTCTAGGTCACAATGAATTTGAAAAAGGTTTTCAACTTTTCTTCGGTGACTCCTAAGCAAAATACGCTGATGAGGCTTGGGAAGGCCAAGTTGGTAAAGAAATCTTTCGAGTGAGTGATATTCAAAGCGCTTGTTGAACTCAGCCACGGCCCGAGACTTGCTGAACTTCGCCCACGCTTTTTTCGAACCGGTTTCTAAGTAGTCGACCATTTGAGCAAAAGTTTGAACAATTTGGGCCGCTTTGGCTTTTTGCTCATTGAGGTTTGTCGACATTCTATCGACATCATCATAGCGGTATTGGTCGTGCCTGAGCCCAAACTGGCGAACGCTCCCATAGTCGATGATACCCGCATTGGCGAGCACGTTGTCGCCATCCCAATCGAGCCACGCAAATATATAGTCGCGCTCCAAATAGGCTGCGAACTTTGCAAAATCCCGCACAACAAGACTCAACATCTGTCTGTAGCGGCGATAGCTACTGGGTTTAACTTGCCACTCGCCATTTTTGAACTGCCGAGAAATCAGGTAGTCAGTTGCGGCTTTGAGTGGTTCAAAACGATTTTGCTTCAGATACAAGAACAGGTGAGCGGGGCGAACCAAATTGGGTGCCGCCCGCACTCCGATTCCGACGCCTTTTCCAATATCGATGACAGCGAGAACGCGCTCGGTGGAGATACCATTGCGATGAAATATTTCAGCAAGTATGGCGGCGCCGTAGAGTTCATCGATTTCTGCCATTCCGCAACCGTAACCGTGATCGGTGTTGCCAGACTTCAGGGGTTTGCCAGCTTCCACCACGCCGGGTGCGAGCGAAGTCACGCCCGTGCCTCGGCTCGACACGTCCCAGACACCTGACGAACTCTTGAACTCGCCATTCCAGATGCAGCGACCATCGCCACTGGTTCGGCCGCTTTTGTCGGTGTGTTGAAGCTGCAGGTATCGGGTCGCCATGTAGGGGTGTTCTTTTAGATTTTTGTCTGCGACATTCAAGCCGTGTTCTTGATCGTACTCATTGATGATGCGTAGGCAAAAAGTATTGAGCAGAGTCTTTTCTAATTCCGCATTCAGTTCGCTTGGGTGATTGCGCGCAATGAGCCCCATCTCTCGGGCCAAGTCGAAATTGAAGTAGGAGACTCGGCCCCCCGAAAGCTTTCGCACCGGATATAAAACGGAACCTTCAGGTACGGCGGATTGCCAGCTGTGTTGGCCATCAAGCTGCGAAAAGCTCTCATAAGATGACTTGGCCGAAGATGGGGACTTTTTTCTTAAGCTCATGGTTCAGTTTATTTATCGGACGATGTGCGTCCAGACTCGAGTTGAAATGAGACTTAAACGTCAGGTGAACTCGACTAAAGTGAAGCCGCCGAGATCACTAGAGAAATTAGTAACTTGGCCACGGTACATGCGAGCGACAGAGAGTTGAATTTGATCTTTGAACACAAAAAAGCGCAGGTCGAACTTCCATCCATCGACCTCGGATGGCGGACAATGCTCTTGAATAATAGTCGACGGTTCAGACATCAGGCGCTCAAAAACGGTCTTTGAGATGCTCGATCCGCGGTAAACCGATTTTCCGCCGTGAGAGCGTCTGGGTTTAAAGAAATATTTTTTTCTCTCGCTCCAAATTTGATCCGAAGATTCAAAGTCAACCTGAGTGTACGACCTGAGCAATGCGCTTTGAATCGCTTGCACTTGAGTCTCCGGCAATTTCCAGCTCTCGAGGGCCCCTGGGCGACTCCACTCGGTCATTCGCTGCTTGTCGGCCAATAAGCGGTAGGCCTTAGGGGTGGGTGTGATGCAAGCCGCACCCGCGGCATATGTATTTTTGAGTGCCAAATGAATTTCTTTTTCAAAGTGAAAGTCGGTGGTTCGATTGTAAACCAATTGGATAGGGCGGCTCGGGCCAGGCAAAGTCAGCTCGTGATTTTGAAATTTGAAATCTTTCGATTCTGCGATTTCGCAGTCCCACCCAAAAGACTTGAACCATTCTTGATACATGTAAAATTCTGGCAGCATTCGTTGACCACGCCAGTCTTCATCGGTGAGAGCGCTCTTCACATTTTGTTTGGGATCGGCTCCCCATTTTTCCAGCGCCAGTTCAAACGACGTCTTGAGCGCTGTGAGTGGGGTGTAATTGACGATGGTTTTTTTAAAATGAACCATTTCGAGAAGCGAAACAAGTAAGAATCCCGAAGCATTCGTGTTGATCTCTATGAGTTTGAGTTGACCGGTTGAATCCAAATGAAAGTCATAGGCCATGAGCACCGAATCATGGTGGGTTTTTTCATCAATAGGGTCTAGAAACTGAGCCTGATAGGGCGGTTGGCAGCTGAGGTTCCACAGCGACTGAACGATCGACTGAGCCTGTTCGAAAACCATATTTGATAGTTGGATTTTCGAAGGTGAGAGAATCTTTGGCCAATCGATTTCAGGGCAAGCGGCAAGACCCAAAAAGGTCTCGCGCGCCGTTTGATTTACCGTTTGATAGAATTCTTGAACTCCAGGTGATGCGAGATCACTTGGTTGCAACAAATTTGTCGCCCTTTTTCCAGCCTGCTGCACAAAGTTCCCCAGATTTCAGGCCTTGAAGGACCCGCAGAATCTCATTGGCATCTCGGCCCACGTTCAGATTGTGAATGCCCATGTATTGGATAGTCCCTTGTGGATCAATGATGAAAGTTCCACGGGTTGCAAAACCTTTGTCTTCAAGAAGAACACCATAATCTCTAGACACGCGCTTAGTGACATCTCCAATTAATGGATAGCCAAGATCTCCTAGGTCATCTTTGATCCAGCGTTTATGCGAGTGCACACTGTCGATGCTGCAGCCCAGAACTTCGGCGCCCTCAGCTTTAAAGGCCTTCATGTGTTCGCGAAATTGCGTCAATTCAGTTGGGCAAACAAATGTGAAATCGAGCGGATAAAAGAAAAGAACGACCCATTTGCCTTTGAAATCGGCCAAATTGATGTCTTTGAAATCGCCGCCGTCGACAACTGAGGGCGCTACGAATTGTGGTGCTGGTTGACCGATCATAGGCATGGTGTGACTCCTTGAATAGTGGTATGGGTTTTATTGACCTGTTCTCAACTGCCACAGTTTTGGGGGATCATCAAGTGAAGGTCATCTCTTGGAATGTGAATGGATTGCGCTCCGTAGCGCAAAAGGGATTCTGGGAATTTCTTGAGTCGTCGGGCGCCGACTTTGTGTGCTTGCAAGAGACCAAGTGTCATCCCGATCAACTTGAAGATGCTTTGGCTTTTCCGCTTGGATGGAAAACGTTTTGGTCCTCGGCGGCAAAGCCGGGTTATTCGGGGACGGTCATTTACGCCCGTGAATCTCCATTGAATATGCAAACTGGTTTTGGAATTCCCAAGTTTGATGCAGAGGGCCGAATGGTGGTACTCGAGTATCCAGCGTTCACGCTATTTAATGTTTACTTTCCAAACGGCGCATCGGGCGAAGTGCGGCACAAATTCAAGCAAGAGTTCCTAAGAAAATTTGGCCGCCACCTTTGCGGATTGAAAGCTCAAGGGCGATCGTTGATTGTTGTTGGAGACTACAATGTGGCCTACTTAGATCATGACGTGTTTGATCCAAATGAGGTCAAAGGTGAGAGTGGCTTTTTGCCAGAAGAAAGGCAATGGATGAGGTCTTTTTTAGAACAGGGCTTCGTTGATAGTTTTCGGGCACTTCACCCAGAGGCAGCAAACAAATTCACCTGGTGGGCCTATTATGAAAACGCAAGGTTTAGCAACCGAGGTTGGAGAATCGATCATATTTGTATTTCTGAGGACCTCAGGCCAAAGTTGAAAGTGGCCGAAATTTTAGATGAACAGATGGGGAGTGATCACTGCCCTGTGATGATTGAGCTGACCCTTTGAGAGGTTGGATTTATCGCTCTTCACGCGGTTTTTTGCTGGCAGCGCTATTTGTTACAGGGGCTGCGGCGTGGCCCGCATCAGTTTGCACCAAAAGAGCCACCACTTTAAAGGCCAAACCCAGTTCAAAATCTGAAACCAGCTGGCGGGTGGGTCGCTATATGCCATTTATTGTGGTGAGGCCCAAGGGCAGCTGGATTCAGGTCAAAGATTTAGATGGGCAGCTT
>JBGSQJ010000300.1:0-2129 GCA_041738165.1 Bdellovibrionales bacterium | reverse complement strand
AAAAATTCCTCTTTGACCTCAAGATCGTGGCCCCCAAAGCGGAGCCCCTTTCGCGTGCGACCGAAGAGCTAATCGAGCGCTTCTTGAGGCATTAGAGAATCTACAGACTCCACTGAAAGCTCATTGACTCAATGCATAAGTTTGGTTACCCAGTCCATTGGTCGCCAGCAGGGAATTCGGAACCTGGCACCTTTTAGCGGAGATGGGATAATTGAAATATTTATTTGGCCTGTTGGCAGCGTTGTCGGTTTTGTCGAATATGGCCATTGCCGAGAGCGAAGGCGAGTGCGAACGCCGCCTTTTGACATCTTATGAATCACAACGAATTGGAACAAAGCACGTCGACTTAATCCGTGCGCATTCCAATGCCCTAAGAACAACGATCGCCTCTGGCCCAACTTATTTGCAAGTACGCAGGCTACTTCAAGAGCGGCTTCGCCTTGAGACGCCGACCAATCAAAAGCAGAAATTAAAAGACGGTCGACAACTCGTCTTCACGTATGGGCCGTTGCGTGCAGCCTCGGTGTCCATAGAACATAGCAACGGGCAAACCCTGACCATTATGTCGACAGATAAATTGGATCGCGGCGGAAACCACCAAATCACCAAGCCCCTTCTTTCACCCGATGAGCAATATGTCGTGATTCAGACTTACAAAAATGGATCCACGGACCTTGTGACCAATTTTGTTTATAATTTGAATACCTATCAGCCTGTAACCCGGTTCGACAGCGGTCGAAATTTAGTTGGCTGGCTCAATGAGTCTATGCCCTTTGTCATGTCGGTCGAGAGACCTTTTGATCTAAAGATTTACAATCTAAAAAATCGCCGAGCCGGAGTGTTCTTAGAAAAGAGCTGGATTTATAGCACCTCTGGTAAGTGGACGATTATTGGGGGGCACGAAAACCCCAAGATAGTTGGTGAGGGCGAGGTATTCGATCTTCCCGCCGGTTTTTTCGGGGAAGTGTTGGGCCAAGATGATGAATTTATCTACATTGATCAAGATACCGACAAACTCAATCGCACGGTTGCAAAGATTAAAAAATCCACGCTCGGCAAAAAAAAGATCGGCATCAAGTCAGTGATTAAGAAGCCCAATTTTCCTATTGTTGAAACTTGGTATTCAAATGGCTACTTTATCTGCGAACAAAACAACAACGGTCAAATCTGGTTGGCCGCTTACACGAAAACAGGTCGCTTAGCCAGCTTTGTGCCTGTTCCACACAATCTAAATGTGAAAGTGCAAGAAGTTGACGCCGAGTACGAAAGCGCTCAACTCGTCTTATTTAGCCCAGTTAAGTTAAGTCTAAGATACATTTGGGACTTCAAATCCAACAAGATTCTTGGCGATCCAGAAAACGAACTCATGACAGACAGCCAAGGCGTAAAATATGAAATAAAAGAACTCCACTCTGTAAGCATTGATGGAGCGCACATACCATTTCGAATCTACTATAGAAGCGACATAAACTTAAGAGACTCACCAAGGCCAGTTCTCATCGAATCTTACGGCGGGTTTGCTTTATCAGCCAGCGAGTTCAGATCTGGATACCACGCGATGTACAATGAATTTTTATCTCGCGGAGGAATCTTAGTAGGGCCGGCGCTTAGAGGCGGCGGAGAAATCAGCAGCGCATGGCATTCGGCTGGAAAGAAAGAAAACAAATACCTAACATTTTTTGATTTGGTCTCTGTCGCCGACGAACTGGTTCGGCAAAAAATCACGAAGCCTGGCCTGATCGTTTCAACTGGCACTTCGAACGGCGGCTTGGTCGCCGCCGGAGCTTCCAGTATTCGCCCAGATCTGTTTGGACTAACGATCGTGGTCAATGGCGTACTCGACTTCTTCGCTCGTGCAGATTTTGACGAACAGTATGGGGGATGGAGCGCCGAATACGGAGAACTGGGTGACTCCAAGGTCATAGAAAAAATGAAGGATGACTCACCGGCGCTAAGGGCCGAATCCGCAGCCTATCAGAATTTGCTAATCGTCTCGGGGCTCAATGACTCAAGAGTGAATCCAAAACACTCATTGATCTTTCTAGGTGAACTCGCCAAAAATCCAAATTTAAAAGGCGAATATCATTGGCTCGTGAGCAAGAATGCGGGTCATGCCGTCGCGAACACCC